>CAHJWT010000098.1 GCA_903643075.1 Sphingomonadaceae bacterium
TCTGGCCGCCGCACGCCGACGGCATGGACCCCGAGGAGGTCGTGCGGGTCAAGACGCGCGACTTCCGGTGACCGGTGACCGACCTGCCGCGGCACCAGCGCGTCGTCATCTCGCTGTCGCTCCACGTCCTCCGCGCGGCGATGGTGCGGTCCAACACCGCGACGGTCGCCGGGGTCGAGGTGCGGCTGGCGCTGCGCTGCCTGCTGCCGCACTGTCCCGAGCGTTGGCCGCTCGAGCTGTTCTGGGATGCGGCGGGCCAGGCGAACGAGATCGGTCGCGCGCAGGGGACGACGGCCGCGTTCAACGGCATAGTCCGCCAGCTCAAGATCGCCGGCCGACATGAGGACTGAGGGACAGGACGCCGGCGCCGGTACGGGCATCACGTCGGCGTCAACCGACGACGCCGTCGATCACGTCGGGCGGCGGCTAAGGACGCTCGAGCAGTGCGCGCTCCATCGGCGGACGATCCGCCTGACCTGCCCAGCATGCGGCCGGGGTCGTCGACTCGATGCCATCCCGCTCTGGTGGCTGTTCGTCCGGCGCGGGTGGGAAGACGACCTGCCGCATGCGATCGGCCGACTATGCTGTGAAGTCTGCCGTGCCACCGGCCGCGTCGTACGACCCCGGTTCGTCGTGACGCGCGAACAGCCCGAGGGCGGACAGCCGCCCTATCCGAGCGAGCACGAGTGGAAGAGGGTTGTCTCGCGCTACCGGTCGTGATCGAACCGGACCATGTGCAACCTCTACAACCTCAGGGTTGGGCGCTGGGAGTATCTCGACGCGCTCGCCGCCGTTGATGATCCCGACAACGAGTTCGAAGTGACCAAGGATTATGCCGCGCCGGGCAAGCCCGGCTACGTCGTCCGTGTCGACGACGGTCGCCGCGTGCTCAGCACGATGAAGTGGGGGTTCCCGACGAGGAAGCCGCGCAAGCGTCCGGCGCGCGAGGGCGAGATGCCGTTCCTCCACGACTGGTGGACCAACTGCCGCAATCTGTCGAACAACATGTGGCGCCCGTGGCTGCTCAAACCCGAGCACCGCTGCCTTGTCCCGTTCGAGCGTTTCGCCGAGCCGAAGGCGGCGGCCGACCGGACGTCACCCGAGGACACCAGCTGGTGGTTCACGGTGTCCGATCAGGCCGCTCCCTGCTTCGCCGGAGTATGGAAGGTTGATCAGGATCACGACCGGGTGTTTGCGTTCTGCACGACCGAGCCCAACCCGATCGTCGCACCCAAGCACCCCAAGGCGATGCCGGTGATCCTGATGGCGGAGGATCGTGACCGCTGGCTTAATGCCTCGATCGACGAGGCAGTTAAGCTTGTAGCTGCCTATCCTTCACAGTTGATGTCCGTAGCCTGATCGGACAGGCGCACACAGTTTATTCGATCTCTGCTAAGTTGCGCCGTGGACCGGTAAGCCGTCCGCACTGCGGTCCGAACGCGATACTGCTCAACCGTTTATCTGCGGCCTCTAAACGGAGCATGCATGGCAAAGTCATCGGGACGTAAGCTGAAGGTCTTCGTCGCGCAGATGGGGTTTTATGACTCCGCAGTCGCCGCTTCAAGCCAGACCGCTGCTCTTAGGGCCTGGGGCACGCATCAGAACCTGTTCGCCAGCGGCCAAGCCCGCCTATCCGACGACAAACAGGCGATAGAGGCGGCGCTCGCATCGCCCGAGACGCCGCTTCGCCGCTTGGTCGGCACCGATCACCCATTCGAACTAAATCCCAAAGGCCTGCCCGACATTCCCGACGCACCGAAGAGATGGGCCGAGAACGTACATGATAAGCGGCCATCGCCTCGGCCGGCAAAGAAGCCGAAGCCGGTCAGCCGCAAGGGACTCGACGCGGCCGAAGCGGCACTGCGAAAGGTCGACGACGACCGGAAGCGCGAGGAAGCGGACCTGCGGCGACGCCAGGACGAACTCGACGGCGAGCGTGAGGCGTCGCAAACGAGATACGTCGAGCAGCGGAAGCTGGCGACCAGCGCCGTGGTCGAGGCGCGAACCGCCTACCGCAAGACCGGCGGCACCGACTGATTAGGCGGTTTTGCGCGCCCGCGGCTTAGCGGCCGCCTCCTTCTTGGGTGCTGGCTTCTCGTCCTTAGCCGCAGGCTTTGCGGCAGCTTTGCCGGTTGGCTTGGCGAACCCCTTGTTCTTGCCTTCGAGGCTCGCCTTGAGCGCGGCCATCAGATCGATGACGTTGGTATTGTCTGGTTCGGCCACCACGGCCGGCTTGTGGCCCTTCTTCTTCTCCTCGATCAGGTCCTTGAGCGCCTTCTCGTAGCGGTCGACGAACTGGCTCGGGTCGAACGGACCCTCCTGCTGCTCGATGATCTTCTCGGCGATGGCGATCATGCCGGCGTCGGCCTTGACGTCGCTGATGCCGGCGAAGATCTCGTCGGGCTTGCGCACCTCGGCATCTGTCCGGATGGTGTAGGCGAGAATGCCCTTGCCCCGCGGCTCGAGCGCCAGGATGCGCTCGCGGGTGGCCATGACGATGCGGCCGAGCGCGATCTGGCCCGACTTCTCCATTGCAGTGCGGATGACGCCGAAAGCCTCCTGCGCCATCTTACCGTCGGGCGCGAGGTAGTAGGGATTGTCCCAGTAGAGCCGGTCGATCTCGTCGCCGGCGACGAAGCGCTCGATGTCGATCGTCTTCGTGCTCTCGAGCTTGACTGATTTGATCTCGTCGTCGGTGAGCAGGATGTACTCCCCCTTCGACACCTCGTAGCCCTTGACCAGCTTCGACCGCTCGATCGGCCCTGTATCGGGATCGGTCGTGATCATCTTGATGCGGTTGTTGGTTTCGGGATTGATCAGGTTGAAGTGGACGTCGCCGGCCGCGTTGGTCGCGGTGTAGAGGGCGACGGGACACGTCACGAGCGACAGCTTGAGATGACCCTGCCAGCTCGGACGGTACGCCATGTTCGCTTCCTCGCGGCGCGGATCATGCGCCAGAGACGGTCAACGAGCCGGTGGACGAATCGTTTCTCGTGCGGAATCGTCAGCTGCAGGGGCTGGTCGCGCCGGTCTCGAGATCGATGGTGAAGCAGTGCTCGTGACTGGTCCCGACTTCGCGGACGATAACGCGCATCTCGCTGTCCTCAGCGACCGGCGGATGAAAGTCCTCGACGTAGGCGACAGCCGCCGCCTCGAACGAGGTCTCGTCGAGCTGGCGCGCGTGGTGATGGTCGATGTGCCGGGCGTGGACGCTGAACCGGCGGGTCGCGGCTTGAGGCATGGTCTGTTCTCCTCCGCTGTTAACGCCGACGCGCGAAAATCGACTCACGAACTAAGTCAGATATGATGCGGCTCGACCGATGCTGCGACCAGTCTGACCGGAGCTCCCATGGCCGCGACCAAGCTCGACAAGTACCAGGGCATGCGCGACTTCTCGCAGACCGCCGAACCCTCGGGCCACGACGCCAAGGTCATGCCGTCGAAGGCGCTGCGCTTCGTCATTCAGAAGCACGCGGCGAGCCATCTCCATTTCGATCTCCGCTTGGAGTTCGAGGGCACGTTCCGCTCGTGGGCCGTGCCGAAGGCGCCGTCGCTCGACCCTCACGACAAGCGCATGGCGATGGAGGTCGAGGATCATCCGCTCGACTATGGCGACTTCGAGGGCACCATTCCCAAGGGTCAGTACGGCGGCGGCACGGTGATGCTCTGGGACCGTGGCTACTGGGCGCCGGAAAAGGGGTTCGAGAACATCGGTGCGGCGCTTGCCAAGGGCGAGCTCAAGTTCGTCATGGAGGGCGAACGGATGCACGGCTCGTGGGTCATCGTCCGCCTTAAGGGCGAAGGCCGCGGCCGGCCGAGGAATGGGTGGCTGTTGATCAAGCACCGCGACGAGGGCGCCGTCGATGGTAACGTGACCGGTCCGACCGACACCGACCGCTCGGTTGCCTCGCATCGGACCATGGCCGAGATCGCCGCGGGAAAGGGCAAGGCGGCTAGGCCGTTCATGACCGCGGGCGGCGCGGACGCCGGCGCGGTGTGGCAGAGCAACCGCGCGGCGGCGACGGCAGGTACAGCGGCCAAACCGACGCCGGCGGCTGCTCGGCCTGCGGCCAAGCCGAAGACCGCTAAGAGCGGGGATGCGATCGAGCTACCCACGTTCGTCGAGCCGCAGCTGACGACGTCGGTCGACAAGCCGCCGGCAGGGTCGGGCTGGGCGCATGAGATCAAGTTCGATGGCTATCGGATGCAGCTACGCACCGCTGGCGGCAAGGCGACCCTGCTCAGCCGCCGCGGGCTCGACTGGTCGGACAAGTTTCCCGAGATCGTCGCGGCCGGCGCCAAGCTCGGCGACGGCATCGTCGACGGCGAGGTCGTCGCGCTCGACCACACCGGCGCGCCCAGCTTCGCCGCGCTCCAGGCGGCGATCTCGGAGGCGAAGACCGGAAACCTCGTGTTCTTCGCATTCGACCGGCTGTTCGGCGACGGCGAGGATCTGCGTCCCCTTCGCCTTCTCGACCGGAAGAAGCGCCTCGAGGCCAGCCTCGCCCACGGCCCCGCCAACCTGCGCTATGTCGACCACTTCGTCACCGCCGGCGACGCTGTGCTCCTGTCGGCATGCCGCATGGATCTCGAGGGCATCATCTCGAAAAAGGTCGACGCGCCCTACGTCTCGGGTCGCAGCGAGACCTGGGCCAAGTCGAAGTGCCGCCAGGGCCACGAGGTCGTGCTCGGCGCGTGGACGACCACCGGCGGCGCGTTCCGCTCGCTGATCGCCGGCGTCTACCGCGACGGCGACCTGGTCCACGTCGGACGGATCGGGACAGGGTTCGGCCGCGACGTCGTCGCCAGGCTTATGCCGCAGCTCGAGGCGCACGCCAGCGACGTCAGTCCCTTCACCGGCAAGAGCGCGCCGCGCAAGACCGCCGACATCCACTGGCTCCGTCCCGAACTCGTTGCGGAGATCCAGTACGCCGGGTTTACCGGCGACGGGTCGCTGCGGCAGGCGTCGTTCAAGGGTCTGCGCGACGACAAGCCGGCGGCCGAGGTCGAGGCAGAGGCGCCCGCGCCACCGTCGACCGAGCTGTACACGCCGGTGCCGACCGCAACGAAGCCGACGAAGGTCCGTTCGGCAACAGTGACGCCGCGCGGCTCGGCGGTGGTCATGGGAATCACCCTGTCGCACGCCGACAAGCCGCTGTGGCCCGACGCCGGCGACGGCCAGCCCGTGACCAAGGTCGAGCTGGCCCAATACTACGAGGCGATCGGCGAGTGGATGCTGCCGCACCTCAAGGGACGACCGTGCTCGATGATCCGGATGCCCGACGGCATCAACGGCGCTCAGAACTTCTTCCAGCGGCACAGCGCCAAGGGTCAGTCGTCGCTGATCGAGGAGGTCGAGGTCTGGGGCGACCGCAAGCCGTACATCCGGTTCGACCGAGTCGAAGCGCTGGTCGCCGCGGCGCAGACGGGCGCGCTCGAGCTGCATCCATGGAACTGCGAGCCCTATCTGCCTGAGCAGCCGGGCCGGTTCGTGTTCGACCTCGACCCCGCACCCGACGTTTCGTTCGAAGCGGTGATTTCGGCAGCCAGGGAAGTCCGCGAGCGGCTCGACGCTCTCGGGCTGGTCAGTTTCTGCAAGACGACCGGCGGCAAGGGTCTGCACGTCGTCACCCCGCTCGATGGCAGGGGTGTCGACTGGCCGACGGCCAAGGCGTTCGCCCGTGACGTGTGCAAGGTCATGGCCGCCGATGCGCCCGACCGCTACCTGATCAACATGGCGAAGAAGGAGAGGACCGGCCGCATCTTCCTCGACTACCTGCGCAACGACCGCATGGCGACCGCGGTCGCGCCGCTGTCGCCGCGTGGCCGGCCGGGGGCGCCGGTGTCGATGCCGGTCACCTGGGCGCAGGTGAAGAAGGGCCTCAATCCGGCGCGGTACACGGTGCGCAGCATTCCGACGATGGTCCGCAAACTGACAGCTTGGAACGACTACTGCGACGGCGAGCGGCCGCTCGGTGAAGCAATCAGGAGATTTGGGAAGGTCTAGATCTCGCAACGTGGAGGAAACCAGTCTTCGGCTGTCGTGGCAGATTGCGTTAAGTAGCCGGGCGACGACCCATCCATGGTCACGCTCAAGCCCAATTCCGACACAGCCGCCATCGTCGTAGTGCCGAACGGAGCTCATGAGCAAATAGATCGCGACCCTCACGGGTGCTGCTATCGCTCGTGCGCGGAAAGCTCGGCGTCAGGCGCGACCGGTCAGCGCGACCAACGGATCGCCCACCCGACCGTTCGCCAGCACCTCAACGCGACGTGAGCAAACCCGGCTCGTTCGAGGTAGAGCCGGACGAGCGCCGCGTGGCCGCTGGTGTCGAGGACACGCCAGATCGCCACCGCCTTAGTTGGGAAGCAGCGGTTGGAGAAGCTGACGACGAACGGCGCGCCGGGGGCGAGAACGCGGCGGACCTCGGCGAACACGGCCACCGGCCGCTGCAGGTACTGCACGCCGACGCAGCACAGCGCGGCGTCGAAGGCGCCGTCGGGGAGCGGCAGGACGGGATCGCGGTTGAGGTCCTGGACGAACCAGCGGTCGAGCCGCGGGTTGGCGGCGAGTTCGGCGGCGTTCATGCCGTGGCCGACGACCTCGACGTAGCCGGTCACCGGGCAGATGGCTGACCCAGCTCGACATCAGGTCGAGGACGCGGCCAGCGGGAAGCACCTGTCGGTAAAAGCCGGTCAGGGCGGCGACCGCCTCGTTGTCGATATGGCTGACCAGCCGCGCCGGCGCATAGAAGTCGAGGTCGTCGCCTGCGTCCTGCTTGGCGAAGGCGTTTGCGGGCAGCTCGGGCAGGTCGCCGGTCATGTCGGCTGCTCGAGCCCCGCGAACCAGTTGGCGTAGACCGAGTTCGCCACCATGCGGCGGTCGAGGTCGGATGTGCCGTCGTTCCACCACACCGCTCCGCGCTCGCCGAGCGCCGTCTTGGCGCGATCAACCGTTGCCCGCGCGGTAGCGAGGGCGGCAGGTCCCGGTGGCGCAACGCCACGCGGACAGAGCGTCGCGCCGCCATCAGTTCGGCAACGAGCTCGGTTCGACGCCCGTCTTCCAGCGATGGATCGGCGCGGCGCCACAGTCGGCCGCGGACGACGAGGTACCGCCCGTCGGGGATCATCGGCAACGCGGTCGCGTTCATCCGGCGTCAAACCCGAGCAGCGTGGTCAGGGTCACCGGGCGGAACCCGCAAGGGTCGACGCCGACGTCGTGCTGGCGCGGCAGCGGCTTGAGCTTGCCGTGGCTATGGCCGTGGAGGTTGACCGACCGGCGGTGCTGGCCGTGCCAGCTGCGGAACGGGTAGTGGCACAGTACCAACAGCGTGCCGTCGACGGTCAGCTCGGCATAGTCGTGGACGCTCGCCCAGCCCGCCGCCTCGCCGGTCGCGGCGGCGTCGTTGTTCCGCGGACGAGGTGCTTGGTCCCGTTGAGCCGCGCCAGCAGCCCGGCGACATCGGCCGGTCGGCGGGCGAAGTCGCCGAGGTGCCAGACCTCGTCGGCCGGTCCGACCGCGGCGTTCCACCCGGCGATCAGTTTCGGCCACGCCGTCGAACGGCCGCCGGTGGAGGTTGATCGCGCGGTGGTCGCCAAAGTGCGTGTCAGAAGTGAACCACAGCGCCACACCGCCGCTCACAGCATCTCGAGCGGCCGGGGCGCCCGCGGCGGCGGGAAGGCGGCATCGAGCGCGGCAAGATCATCGGCGTCGAGGACGAGGTCGGCGGCCGCGCGGTTGTCGCGGACGTGCTCGACCGTGCCCGCCTTGGGAATGGCGATCACCTCGTCGCGGCGCAGCGTCCAGGTGAGCGCGACCTGCGCCGGCGTGACGCCGCGCCGCGCGGCGACCTCGCTCAGCCGGTCGTCGCGGACGAGCCGCCCCTGCTCGACCGGGCTGTACGCCATCGCCGCAATGCCGCGCTCGGCCAGCCACGGCAGCAGGTCGTGCTCAGGGCCACGGCGCGTCAGGTTGTATAGGATCTGATCTGTGACGCACGCCGCCCCGCCGGCGGCGATGAGCTCGTCCATGTCGGCGGCATCGAGGTTGCTGACGCCCCAATGGCGGATCTGGCCCGACGCCTTCAGCCGCTCCATCGCCTCTGCCGTCTCGGCCAGCGGCACGGCGCCGCGCCAGTGGAGCAGATAGAGGTCGATACGGTCGGTCGCCAGCCGCTTGAGGCTCGCCTCGCAAGCACGCCGCAACCGGTCGCGCGAGGCGTTCTGCGGGTAGGCCTTGCTGACGATAAACACGGCGTCGCGCACGCCCACGACTGCCTCGCCGACGGCGTACATCTCGGCGGTGTCGATCAGCGTCAGGCCGAGGTCGATGCCGACACGCAGCGCCGCGATCTCTGCCGCCCGCCGATCGCGGCGTTCTGCCATCTTCCACGTGCCCTGGCCAAGCGCCGGAACGGTCTCGCCGCCGGGCAACGTCACCATCTTCATTTTTCCATCCCGCTTGTCACCACCACCGCCGATGGGCAACGCACCGGCATGGACCATGGTTCGACGTCAGGCGTGCGGCTGTCGGCGGCGCAGGCGCGGCGCATCACGCTGGCGGCGCAGGGGTTTGGCAAGCCGCTGCCCGATCGGGTCGACCAGGGCCACCTGCGCCGCACGGTCGACCGGCTCGGCCTCCACCAGATCGACAGCGTCAACGTTGTCGTCCGCGCGCACTATCTGCCGGCGTTCTCGCGCCTCGGAGCGTACGACCGCACGCTGCTCGACCGCGCTGCGTGGGGCCGCCGGTCGGAGCGCCGCCTGTTCGAATACTGGGCGCACGAGGCGTCGCTGCTGCCGCTCGACCTTCAGCCGCTGCTGCGCTGGCGCATGGCCCGTGCCGATAGCGGCGAGGCCGGCTGGAGCGGCCTGCGCGTCTTCGCCGGCGAGCGGCGGGCGGAGGCCGAGGCGCTGCTCGCGCGCATCCGCGCCGAAGGTCCGCTGACCGCCGCCGACTTCGACGGCGGCCGGAGCGGCGGCGGCTGGGGGGGCTGGGG
>CAHJWT010000099.1 GCA_903643075.1 Sphingomonadaceae bacterium
GACGGCGAGCGTCGCGTCCGTTCGCCGCGCAACGGCGCGGGCGAGCATCGCCGCCTGGTTGAAGCCGCGGCGCCACAGCCGCCAGCGGTGGAGCGGGACGGGGACGACGACCGCGCCGGACGTCAGCCAGTCGCGGCCGGCGCGGACCAGCTGGGGGGCCATGACGTCGACGAGATGCTGGCGGTCGCCGTGCTTGAAGCCGAGCAGCACCGTTCGCGCCGTCCCGTCGTAGGCGAGCGCGGCGCGTGCGGCGGCGAAGCGCGGCGGCGCGTCGAGGCACGCCGCGCACCGCGTGCCCGGGCCGCGGTCGATCTCGAACGGCGTGCCGCACCCGGCGCAGGCGGGATCGGTGATGAAGGTCAGCCCGGTCCAGCACCCCAGGCAGAAGCGGCCGTCGTGGTCGACGATCTCGTGGCACGCGGGGCAGCGCGGCGGGAGGAGGAGGTCGAGCGCCGTCGTGGCGAACCCGCCGATCATCGGCCGGGCGCGCCGCATCCCCGCCGCGAGGCGGCCCGCGAGCAGCGCCGGCGTCATGGCGGTACCGACCCGATCACATTCGCCCTCCCGGCCCGACCGTAGCGGCGCCCGGCGGGGGGTGCCAGCGCTCAGGGCGTCGCCGGGGCGGCATTCTTCGCCGCGATCCCGGTCAGGATCGCGTCGAGGTCGGCGCGCCCCAGATAGCCGCCGGCGCGGACGACGGCGGCGATGCGGTGGAGGTTGGCGACGTCGGCGACGGGATTGCCGTCGAGGACGACGAGGTCGGCCGCCTGTCCCGCCGCGACGCGGCCCATCGTCGCTTCCCGGCCGAGGAAGCGCGCGGCGTCGAGCGTCGTCATCTGGAGGACCTTGAGCGGGGTCAGCCCGTCGGCGGCGAGCAGGTCGAAATCGTGGTGGAGCGAGAAGCCGGCGATGTCCCACTGCCCGCCGAGGTCGGACCCGGCGATCATCGGCACCCCGGCGGCGTCGAGGTCCTTGAGGAAGCGCAGTTGCGCTGTCCAGAACCGCCCCAGCGTCGCGCGCTGCGCCGGGGTCAGCGCCGCCATCAGCCGCGCCGCGACCGCCGCCCACTTGGCGCGCTGGGCGGGGGCGACGTAGCGCAGGTCGGGGTCGTTCACATAGGCCGGGTCGTCGCCGAAGACGATCGTCCGGTCGCGGATCAGCGTCGGCGACATCCACGTCCCGTTGGTGATGAGGACCTTGGCGAACGCCGCGCACTTCGCCGGATCATAGGTCGCCGCGACGCGGTCGAGGAGCGGGAACAGGCCGGGGATGGCGAGGCGCAGCAGCAGCGGCTCGGTCGCCGCATCCTCGAGCATCGCCAGCGCCTTCGCCGGCGCCATCGCCGGCATGGGCGGCGGCGGCGCGGCCGCCATCGCCGCGCGGATCGCCGCCTCGTCGGTCGAGCACGACAGCATCGCCACTTCGAACGGGCCGAGGTGCTCGATCGAGCGGTAGCCCGCCGCCGACGCCTTCGCCGCGTCGACCCCGGTCGGCAGGTGGCCGAGGACCGGCAGCCCGACCTTCTTCGCCTCCGCCGCGACGGCGAAGAACACCGGCGGGCTGACGTCGACGACCTTGATGAAGTCGGCGCCCTGCGCCTTCTGCGCGTCGACCGCGGCGACGCCGGCGGCAGGCGTCGGCGCGACCGGACGGATGAGGACGTCGCCGGGCATCGCCAGCAGCGCCGGGATCGGTCCGGGCGGGAGCAGCGTGCCGGCGGCGCGGGCGCGGAGCAGGTCGGCCGACCCCGACATCTGGCGGAAGCCGGTGACGCCATTGGCGAGCAGCAGCCGCAGGTCGTCGCGCCCCGCCGCGCCGCCCTGGTTGAGCGGGTGGGCGTGCATGTCGTTGAAGCCGGGGACGACGTATTTGCCGCGGAGGTCGACGACGTGGCCGCCGGGGGTATGGCCGCCGGGCACGACCCGTACGATCGTGCCGCCGGCGACGACCACCGCGCGGTCGCGGAGCAGCGCGCCCGACGCGGTATCGACGACTGTGACGTGGTCGAGGACGAGGTCGGCCGGCGCGCCGCGGAGCGGGACGGCGGCGAGCGCCCCTGCCGCGACGGCGATCAGCCACGGCGTTGTCCGCGCCCGTGAAAGGTCGATCATGCCGCTGCGTCTCCCCGTGTCGTTGCCGCGACCGTAGCAGACCGTCGACCGCGGCCAAGGATGCCGCGCCGACTCGAGCGATCCGCGCCGGGCATCGGCCGCGCCCCTCGACAGGCGCGGCGATTTGCCAAATAGTCCCCCCTGCCGCGCGCCGCGGCCGTGGGGGATCGGATGCGCAGGCTGGTTACGCTCGGGCTCACCGCGGCGCTGGCGGCGGGTCGCCTCGCGGCGCAGGACCACCCCGGCGAAGCGGCGTTCCGCGCCACGTACAAGGAACTCGTCGAGACCAACACCACGCTGTCGGCGGGGTCGTGCACGCTTGCCGCCGAGCGGATGGCGGCGCGGCTGACCGCGGCGGGCTATCAGCCAAGCGACCTCCACCCGTTCGCCATCCCCGACAAGCCGAAGGAGGGTGGCCTCGTCGCCATCCTGCCGGGCCGCGACCCCAAGGCGAAGGCGATCCTCCTCCTCGCCCACATTGACGTCGTCGAGGCAAAGGCGTCGGACTGGACTCGCGATCCGTTCCGGCTGGTCGAGGAGAACGGCTATTTCTATGCGCGCGGCGCGTCGGACGACAAGGCGATGGCGGCGATCTATGTCGACACACTAGCGCGGCTGCGTGCCGAACCGCGTCCGCGGCGCACGGTCAAGCTCGCGCTGACCTGCGGCGAGGAGACGACCGGCGTGTTCAACGGGGCCGACCACCTCGCCACCCACGAACGGAGCCTGATCGACGCCGCCTTCGCGCTCAACGAGGGCGGCGGCGGGCGGCTCGGCCCCGACGGCAAGCCGCTCCTCCTCGCCGTCCAGGTCAGCGAGAAGACGAGCGAGAATTATACGCTCGAGGTCCGGAACCCCGGCGGCCACTCGTCGCTGCCGCGTCCCGACAACGCGATCTACCAGCTCGCGGCGGCGCTGACGAAGGTCGCCGCGTATCGCTTCCCGGTCAAGGTCGACGCGACGACGCGCGCGTTCTGGACGCGGACGGCGAAGCTCGTGCCGCCGCAGGTCGGGGCCGCGATGACCGCGATCGCCGCCGATCCGAACGACGCCGCCGCCGAGGCGGTCCTCGCCCGCGAGCCGCTGTTCAACTCGACGCTCCGGACGACGTGCGTCGCGACGCTGCTCGACGCCGGCCACGCCGAGAACGCGCTGCCACAGCACGCGCAGGCGAACGTCAACTGCCGCATCTTCCCTGGCGATACGATCGAGGGGACGCAGGGCCGGCTGGTCGCGGCGATCGCCGACCCGGCGGTCACCGTCACCGCCAAGCCGCGCCGCGGCCCGGTGTCGTCGCCGGCCCCGCTCGATCCCGCCGTCCTCGGGCCGGCCGAACGCCTCGCCGCCGAGATGTACCCCGGCGTCCCGCTGGTCCCGACGATGTCGACGGGGGCGAGCGATTCGATCTACCTCGCCGCCGCCGGTATCCCGTCGTACGGCGTCCCCGGCATCTTCTACGAGGCCGACGGCGGCGGCATCCACGGGCTGAACGAGCGCATCCGCGTCAAGTCGGTCCTCGACGGGCGCGACTACCTCTACCGCCTGATCCGGATCTACGCCGACGCGCGGTAGGGCCGGGTGGGTGTCCCTTGCCATCTTGTCATCCCCGCGAAGGCGGGGACCGATGAACTCAAACGTTCGAGGTCATGGGTCCCCGCCTTCGCGGGGATGACAGGATTATGGATGCTGGCCGCGACCGCCTCCTCTGCCGGGACCGCCGAGGACGCGACGGCGGCGGCGCTGGCGCGGATCGCGACGACTGACCCCAAGGTCAACGCCGTCCTCGCGCTCGACCCGACCGCGCTCGCAAAAGCGCGGGCGCTCGACCGCAGCGGCGCGCCGCACGGGCCGCTGTTCGGGCTGCCGCTGCTGATCAAGGACAACATCGAGACCGCCGGACCGCTGCCGACGACCGCCGGCAGCCTCGCGCTCGCCGCCAACGTCGCGCAAGCCGACGCGCCGCTCGTCGCGCGGCTGCGTGCGGCGGGAGCGGTGATCGTCGGCAAGGCCAGCCTGTCGGAATGGGCCAACATCCGGTCGTCGGCGTCGATCTCGGGGTGGAGCGCGGTCGGCGGGCTGACGCGCAATCCCCACGCGCTCGACCGGACGGCGTGCGGCTCGTCGTCGGGCAGCGCCGCCGCGGTCGCCGCGGGCATGATCCCGGCCGCGATCGGGACCGAGACCGACGGCTCGATCACCTGCCCGGCGGCGATGACCGGCGTCGTCGGGCTGAAGCCGACCGTCGGGCTCGTCAGCCGTGCCCGCGTCATCCCGATCAGCGCGAGCCAGGACACGCCGGGGCCGATCGCCGCCGATGTCGCCACTGCCGCCCGCGTACTGACCGCGCTCGCCGGCACCGACCCCGCCGACCCGGCGACGGCGAACGCCGACGCGCACCGCGCCGACTATGCTGCCGGGCTGCGACGCGATGCGCTCAGGGGCGCGCGGATCGGCGTCGTCCGCTGGATCAAGGGCTGGTCGCCGGGGGTGACCGCGCGCTTCGACGCGGCGCTGTCGGTCCTCCGCGCGCAGGGGGCGATCCTTGTCGACGTGCCGTCGTTCGACGGGCGGGAGCGGCTGGGCGACGCCGAGCTGACCGTCCTGTTGACCGAGCTCAAGGTCGGCCTCGACGCCTATCTCGCGACGACGCCGGCGGCGGTGACGACGCGCAGCCTCGCCGACGTCATCGCCTTCGACGCCGCCGCGCCGCGCGAGCTGGCGCTGTTCGGGCAGGACCTGTTCGTCGCGGCGGAGGCGACGAAGGGTCTCGACGACCCCGCCTATCGCGCCGCCCGCGCGCTGTGCCTGCAGGTCGCGCGCGGCGGCCTCGACGCATTGTTCGCCCGCTTCGACGCCCTCGTCGCGCCGACCACCTCGCCGGCGTGGAAGATCGACGCGGTGAACGGCGACCGCGGCGGGCCGAGCGGCCCCGGCAGCCTCGCGGCGATCGCGGGCACGCCGCATCTGACCGTGCCGATGGGCGCTGTCGCCGGCCTGCCGGTCGGCCTGTCGTTCCTCGGTCCGGCGTGGAGCGAGGCGCGCCTGCTCGGCTACGGCCATGCCTACGAGGCGGCGGCGGGCGGCCGGGTGACACCGGGCTTCGCGCCGTCGATCGAAACCTCGGCGGCGGTCGCGCCGCTGTTCGCACCGGAGAAGCCATGATCGGGCACCTGATCGCCGCGCTGGTCGCGGCCATCCCCGCGCCGCAGACCGAGACCGGGGCGTACACCCGCTACGAACTGCTCGCGCCGGCGACGCACAGCTTCCGCATCGTCTACGAGATAACCGCCGCGACGGCGGGGGCGACGACCTATTTCAATCCGATCCGCCCCGGCAGCGTCGCCCGCGACGAGCACGTCACCGACCGCGCCACCGGCAAGCCGCTCGCCTTCGCCGAGGTCGACGGCACCGTCGCCCGCGCCGGCGGGGTCGCCGACGCTGCGCCGGGCGACCGCTTCATCGCCGTCACGCTCGCGCATCCGGTGCCCGCCGGCGGCGGCGCGCGGCTGCTGATCGACAAGACGTACGAAGACGCCAGGAGCTATCACGCGGACGGGGGCAACGACATCGTCTTCGACCGTTCGCTCGGAATCAAGCGCAACATTGTCGTCCTGCCGCCGGGCTACCGCCTCGTCGCGGTCAACGTGCCGAGCCAGGTGCTCGAACAGCCCGACGGGCGGATCGCGGTGTCGTTATGGAACACCGGCCCGGAGCCGGCCCCGCTCGTCGTCCGCGCCCGCCCCGGCGCCGTGACCACCCGGGTGCGGTCGGCGGTCACGGACCTGCTCACGGAACGCGCCGCCCAGAGCCGGGAGATCGTCTACACTCTGAACCCGCCCGAAACCCACAGCTTCGCGCTGACCCACGACTATACCGAGACCAATCCGGGGGTCGCCGCCTATGTCAACATCGTCCGCGCCGGCAGCACGGCGAGCGCCCCGTCGGCACGCGATCTCGACACCGGCGAGGCCTTCGTCGCCGAGCCGGTCCACGGCGCGGCAGCGATCCGCGCGCTCGAACCCGACGCGGGCGACGTCACCCCCGACACCGATGCGATCGTCTTCCGCTTCGCCCCCGTCGCGCCGGGGACGAGCCGCCGCCTGCGCATCGCCGAGACCTATACCGATCCCGACCGGTACGGGCTGAAGGGCGACGAACTCGTCTGGCACCGCTCGTTCGGCCGGCCGACGAACGCGGTCGTGCTGCCGGCGGGGTGGGCGCTGACCAACAGCTCGGTTCCCGCGACGGTGACGACGGCCGCCGACGGCCGCGTCAGACTCGATTTCATCAACCCGCGGACCGACGAGATCGACACCGTCATCACCGCGCGGCGCCAGCCATGACCGGCTTTCCGATCGACGCCGTCCGCGCCCGCTTCCCGGCGCTGGGGCGTACCGACGATGGCCGGCGGCGGATCTACTTCGACGCGCCGGGCGGGACGCAGGTCTGCGATGCCGCGATCGCGGCGATGGTCGCCCACCTCGAAGGCGGCACGGCGAACAGCGGCGGGGCGTTCGCCAGCTCGGTCGCGACCGATGCCGCGTCGACCGCCGCGCATCTGGCGATGGCCGACCTGCTCGGCGCGGCGGCCGACGACATCGCCTTCGGCCCGAACATGACGTCGCTGACGCTCGCCGTGTCGCGCGCGCTCGCGGCGGGGTGGGGGCCGGGCGACGAGCTGGTCGTCACCCGCCTCGACCACGACGCCAACGTCGCGCCGTGGCTCCGCGTCGCCGCCGACCGCGGGATGACGGTGCGCTGGCTCGACTTCGATCCCGCGATCGGGGTGCTCGACACCGCCGCGCTGCCCGGCCTGCTCAACGAGCGGACGCGGCTCGTCGCGGTCGGCGCGGCGTCGAACGCGCTCGGCACGCTCAGCGACGTCACCGGCATCGCCGCGACCGTCCACGCGCAGTCGCCGGCACTGGTCTTCGTCGACGCGGTCCAGGCGGTGCCCCACGTCGCGGTCGACGTCGCGACGCTCGGGGCCGACCTGCTCGTCTGCTCGCCGTACAAGTTTTTCGGGCCGCACATGGGGGTGCTGTGGGTCCGGCCGGGGGCGCTCGACGGGGTCGTGGCGTACAAGGTCCGCCCGGCGAAGGACGCCCTCGCGGCGGCGGCGTTCGAGACGGGGACGCCGTCGTTCGAGGGGCAGGCCGGGGTCGCCGGCACGGTCGACTATCTCGACTGGCTCGGCGGTGCCGTCGGCGACCGTTCGAACGATCGAGGCGGTCGGCTGCGCGCGGCGATGGCGGCGTGCGCGGCGTACGAGCGTGGACTCGGCGAGCGCCTCCTCGCCGGGCTGGCGACCATCCCGGGGCTGCGACTATACGGTCCGCCGACGATGGCGGGGCGGGTGCCGACGTTCGCCTTCACGATCGACGGCCACGCCCCCGACGCGGTCGCCGCCCATCTCGCCGCAACGAACATCTTCGTCTGGTCGGGCAATTTCTACGCGGTCGAGGTGATCGACCGCCTCGGACTGGCGGCGAGCGGCGGGCTGGTCCGGGTTGGGCTGGCGCACTATTCGACCGTGACCGAGGTCGACGCGCTGATCGCCGCTCTCGCAATGCTCACCATATAGTTACGGGACCGTCACGATCTCAACCGTGTGCGCGGCGCTTAATTCGCTTATTTGTTAACTTCCGTTCATCAGCCGAACGGCGCGTCGAGGCCCGGTGGTGGGGTCGAGAACCACTTCGGCCCGGCGTCGGTCATATGGAAGCAGTCTTCGAGCCGAACGCCGAACTTGCCCGGCAGGTAGAGGCCGGGCTCGTCGGAGAAGCACATGCCGGGCGCGAGCCGCGTCGCCTCGCCGTGAACGAGGTTGACCGGCTCGTGGCCGTCGAGGCCGATGCCGTGCCCGGTCCGGTGCGACAGGCCGGGGAGCCGGTAGCCGGGGCCGTAGCCGAGGGTGGCGTAGTAGGCTCGCACCGCGTCGTCGACGCTCCCGGCCGGCGCGCCCACCCGCGCGGCGGCGAAGGCGACCTGCTGGCCCCTGGCGACCGCGTCCCACACCCGGCGGACGGCGTCGGGGGCGCGGCCGGGGACGAAGGTGCGGCTGATGTCGGACTGGTAGCCGTCGACCGAGCAGCCGCAGTCCATCAGCACGACCTCGCCCGCGTGCACCCGCTGCGGGTCGCGCGAGCCGTGCGGGTACGCCGCCGCCTCGCCGAGGAGGATAAGGGCGAACTCGGGCGACCCACCGAGCTTCGTCGTCGCTGCATTCATCAGCGCGGCGATGTCGGCCGGGGTCATGCCCTCGCTCACCCGCGGCCACGTCCAGCGGTAGGCGGCGATGGTGACGTCGGTCGCCGCCTGCATCAGCGCGAGCTCGGCCGACGTCTTGATCATGCGGCAGCCGCGGACGACCGGGTCGGCGGAGGCCAGCCGCGCGCCGGAGAGCGCCCGCGCGATCCCGTCGTGGACGAAGAAGCGGACCGTCGCCTCGATCCCGACGGCGCCGCCGCCCCCGCCCTTGCCGCCGCGCGCCGTGCCGACGCCTGCCTCGCGCAGCGCCGCGGCGACGAGGGAGATTGGGTCCTCGTCCTCCTGCCAGACACGGACGTCGGCGTCGATGCCGAGGGTCTGGCGCACCGATGGTGCCTCGAAGAAGGGCGTGACGACGACCGGCCGCCCGCGCGCCGGAAGGACCGCCGCGGTCAGTCGCTCGCTGCGATGCCACTCGACGCCGGTGAAGTAGACCAGCGACGCGCCGGGCTCGACGACGATCGCGGCGAGGCCGTTCGCCGCCATCAGCTCGCGCGCGCGGTCGAGGCGACGACCGCGCTCGTCCGCGCCGACGCGGACGACGCCGCCGGTGATC
>CAHJWT010000100.1 GCA_903643075.1 Sphingomonadaceae bacterium
CGGCGCTTCCGCGCGCGCGGCGGCGGCGATAGCCCGGCTCGGCGGCGTCGTCGCCCGCTTCGGCGACGGCGGCGACACGGTCGATGTCGACGGCACCTATGCCCGCTGGTTCGACGCGCTCGGGGCGGCGGCGGTTCTCGTCCGCCCGGACTTATACATCTTCGGCACCGCCGGCCATGACGACGTCGATGCGCTGGTCGCGGCGGCCGGGCGGCTGCTGGCGACCGGCGTCGCTGCTGCGCGGCCATTGACGCAAGTTGCTGCGTGAATAAACTCGTCGTGCGACGGAGATGCGAAGATGCGCCCCGTCGGCCATCGACCCCTCGTCAGAAGGGGTGACGAACAACGGCCTGGGGAGTGAAGGCGATGACCACGCGAACGGCATCGAAAGCTAGGCTCCAAACGCCGCGGCCCGCGACCGCGGTCTGCGACGACTGTCACGGCAGCGGCACGGTCCATGTCGGGTGGTGCAAGGACGCCGGAGCGATCGCCGTGGCGTGCCGTCGCTGCCGCGGCACGCGCCCGCGCCGCGACGACACCGCCCTCTACGGGCTGGTCGCGGTCGCGGTTCTTGCCGCCGGTTGGCTGCTGATCTTCTGACCGGTCAGCCGCCCGACCGCATCGGCAGCTGCAGGTACGACGCCATCGCGCCGCCGGTGTGGATGATGTGCCGGCCGGTGTTGGCGTTCGGCACGTTGGCCATCCCCGGCATCGCGCCGCCGACGAGATTGGTCGCGCTGACGACGAAGCGCAGCTGCTCGCCCGGGCGGATCAAGAGCCCGACCGGGAACAGGTCGATGTCGACGGCGACCGGCTCGCCCGGCGTCAGCTTCTCGACGCGGTCGAAGCGGTGGACCGGGATCGCGTCGGTCGACAGGTCGGGGTCGAGGTGGCGCAGCGACGCGCGCAGGCGGCCATTCGACCCCTTGTACTTGAGGATCGACGCGCCGGCGCGGGTCAGCGCCTGCACCGGCGGACCGTGGTTCGGGATGGTGAACGCCTCGAGCAACGTGCCGTCGGCGTCGAGCTTCTGGAGAAAGACGAACAGGTCGAGGTCGTCGGCTCCGTCGGCCTCGACCCACAGCCGCGCCTTCGGGTAGCCGGCGAAGGCGAGCGTCGTGTCGGCGCGCAGGGTGAAGGCGACTTGGCCGTCGGCCGCCGCCGCGTCGTAGCTCGCCGTCGCCACCGCCGGTTCGGTGGTCGCCAGCGCTCCCGTCGTGGCATCGAGGAACAGCGTGGTCGCCGCGAAGTCTTCCGGCGGGAACGCCGCGGCAGGGAGGAGCAGGCGGTCGCCGCCGGTCAGGTCCATCAGCGCGTAGCGGACCGTCGGCGTGTCCTCCCAGCCGTTCGCCTCGTCCTTGAGGTAGCGGTCGAAGAAGCGGCGCAGGTCGGCGAGGTTGGCCTCCTCGTAATAGTCGGGCCACTCCATCATGTTGTGGATGCGGAGCCATTTTTCGGTCGACGCGATGCTCCGCCAACCGCGGAAGGTGCCGGGCGTGTGAATGCTGTTCGAATAGCTCGCGACGACGAACGCCGGCACGGTCACCCGGTCGAACGCCGGGATCTTCGACCGCCACAGGTCGTCGAGCAGCGGGTGGGCCTCGTATTCGGCAACGAAATCCTCGCGCCCCTGGTTGCCGACGAGGCTGGTCGCGAGGCGGCCGGGGAACGACAGGTCGGGGATGCCGCCGCGCGCGACGAAGTCGCGGTAGATGTCGCTCATCCCCTCCCACGGCGCGATCGCCGCGAGGTGCGGCGGCTGCTCGGCGGCGGCGAACCACTGCGCGATGGCGAGGTACGAGTTGCCGGTCATCCCGACCTTGCCGTTGCACCACGACTGGGCCCCGAGCCATTCGATCAGGTCGTGGCAGTCCTCGCCCTCGGCGCGGCTCCAGTGGCGGATGTCGCCTTCGGAATGGTAGCAGCCGCGCGGATCGGGATTGCACACGGCATAGCCCTGCGCGCACCAGTAGGCGGGGTCGGGGCCCTCGAACTTGTGGAGCCCCGACAGGTCGTGGGTGTCCATCCCGAGCAGGCCGAACAGCTCGACATATTGCGGGGCGTTGCCGCGGCTCTTGCCGTACGGGCTCCACGCGACAAGGACCGGGACGGGGTCGGTCCCGGCGGGACGCAGGATGTCGGTGTAGATCGTCACCCCGTCGCGCAAGGTGACCGCGACGTCCTTCTCGAAGACGATGTCGACCGGCAGCGGTTGCCACAGCGGCCCGACCTGGAAGCCCGCTGGCAGGGTCCGCGTCCCCGGTTCGAACGCGCTGAACCTGCCCTGCTTGCTCGCCTCGTCGCGATAGGCGGGGACGAAGACGGCGAGGTCGTCGCTCATTGAACCATCCTTTGCTGGGCGATCTCGGCGAACATCGTCGCCAGCGCGGCGCGGGCGAAGGCAATCGTCGCGGCATCGTCGAAGCGGCCGTCGACCATCTTGGTGTGGACGTGGCCGACGACGATCTCGGGGGTGCTGACCGGGCGCGCGAGCGCCGAGACGAGCGTCTCGCGGATCTGGTACTGGGCGCGGACGCCGCCGGTCGACGCCGGCGACGACGTCGCGATCAGCACCGACTTGCCCTGCAGCGGCGAACCGTTGTGCGGCCGCGACGCCCAGTCGAGCGCGTTCTTGAGGACGCCGGGGATGCCGTGGTTATACTCCGACGACACGATGACCAGTCCGTCCGCCGCCGCGATCTGGTCGCGCAGCCGCGCCACTGCCGGCGGAAACGGTTCGACGTAGAGGTCCTGGTTGAAGTGCGGCAGCGCGCCGATGTCGGCGTAATCGAAGACGGCGTCGGGGGCCGCCGCTTCGGCCAGAGCCTGCACGATCGCGGTCGAGAAGGCTCCCGCGCGCAGGCTCCCCGAGATGCCGAGCAGGCGGTACGGCGCGGTCACGGGCGCCGCGCGACGCGACTGGAGACGCTGCCGATCCGCTCGATCTCGACCTCGATACGGTCGCCCTCGCGGAGGAACACCGGCGGCGTCCGGGCATAGCCGACGCCGGCCGGGGTGCCGGTGGCGATGACGTCGCCGGGCTCGAGCGTCATCGCCTCGGACAGCGTCGCGATCAGCGTCGCGACGTCGAAGATCAGGTCGCCAGTGTCGCTGTCCTGCATCGTCGCGCCGTTGACCCGCGACACGATCCGCAGCCCCGCCGCGCCGGCCGGAAGCTCGTCGGGGGTGACGAGGTCGGCGCTGAACATGCCGGTCTGGTCGAAGTTCTTGCCGACCGTCCACTGGCTCGTCTTGCGCTGGTAATCGCGGATCGTGCCGTCGTTGAACGCGCAGTAGCCGGCGACGTAGCCAAGCGGATCGTCGCGGACCCCCGTCGCGGTTCGGCCAATGACGACGGCGAGTTCGGCCTCCCAGTCGAGTCGGTCGGAAATGCCGGGCAGGATGATCGGATCGCCCGGGCCGCCGAGCGAGGTCGCGCCGCGGAGGAACACCGCCGGATAGTCGGGCACGGCGTTGCCCCCCTCCTCGGCGTGGGCGCGGTAGTTGAGGCCGATGCAGATCACCTTGCCCGGCCGCGGCACCGGCGCGAGCAGCGTCACGTCTGCAACGGCGACGTCGTCGCCAGCAGGCCAGGCAGCGGGGTTCAGCGCGAGGTCGACCGCCGACGGCGCGGCATGGACGCGGATGCGGTCGCCGGTGCGGACGCCGTGGCCGACGGTGCCGTCGCGGGTGAAGGTGACGATGCGCATGGCGGGCTCCTCAGCGCGGCGCGAACGCCATGGTATCGTTCCACCACCGGTCGGGTGGCACGATCCACCCGCCGACCTTGAACGCGGGGGCCTCCCATTCGACCGGCGCGTCCTCGATGTCGATGGTGTGGTAGTGGCTGGGGAACAGCTCGACGCGGTGGCCGTCGGGATCGCGCAGGTAGAGGAAGCGCGCGAGGCCCGGGCTGAAATGCCGCGCCGGGCCGAACTCGACCTGGCCCTCGCGGTCCTTGACGACGAACAGGTCGCAGACATGCATCAGGTGGTGCGTCTCGGGCACCTGATACGCGCAGTGGTGGAGGCGCGGCCCGGCGCGGTTGGCGAAGACGATGTCGTGCGGATTGCCCTTGCGCTGGAGGAAGACCATCTCGAGGCTGCCCTTGGCCATGACGTATTCCGACAGGCGGAAGCCCATGCCGTTGTAGAAGTCGAGGCTCTCGCGGACCTGCGGCGTGACGATCTGGAAGTGGTCGAGGCGCAGCGCGCACGCGCCGTGGTAGCGGTCGGCGTGGGCAAACAGGCGCTCGCGCGGCTCCATCGTCGCGCAGAACTCGAGCGGCGTCCCCGCCGGGTCGGTCGTATGGAGCGTCCGGCCCTGATACGGCACCTCGACGAACGCGGTCGGAAAGCCAGCGGCGGCGAAGTGCGCCTGCACCAGATCGAGATCCTCCTCGGTGAGGACGCGCATCCCGATCCGCTCGGCGGCGGGCTGCTCGCCGACTTTGAGGACGAGGCTGTGGTGGCATGCCTCCTCGAGCCCGCGGAGCCACAGCGTGTCGGCGGTCTCGTCGCTGACGACGAGGCCGAGGAGGTCGCAGTAGAAGGCGCGGCTCGCGCCAAGGTCGCGCACCCGCGAGACGAGGTGGCTCGCCCGGGTGATGTTGAACGCCGGCTTATAGACGGGAGTCGGCAGCTGCATCGCGGGTCTCCGAGGTTGCGCCGGTCAGGCCGCGGGGGTGAAGCTCGTCCGGTAACGGGCGCGCAGTTCGGCCTTCTGCACCTTGCCCATCGCGTTGCGCGGCAGCTCGTCGACGACGACGACGGTCTTGGGCCGCTTGAACGTGGCAAGGCCGGTCGCCAGCGCCGCCATGATCGCCTCCGGGGCGACGTCGCCGCCCGCGGCGCGCGTGACGACGGCGACAACCGCTTCGCCGAAGTCGGGGTGCGGCACGCCGATCACCGCGCTCTCGCCGACGCCGTCGACCGCGTCGATCGCGAGCTCGACCTCCTTGGGATAGACGTTGTAGCCGCCGGTGATGATCAGGTCCTTGGTCCGCCCGACGATGCGGACGTTGCCCGCCGCGTCCTGCGTCGCGACGTCGCCGGTGATGAACCAGCCGTCGGCGGTGTGGTCCTCGGCGGTCTTCTCGGGGTTGCGCCAATAGCCGGCGAACAGGTTCGGCCCGCTGATCTCGAGCACCCCCGGCTCGCCGGGCGCGCCGGCCCCGGCAACCCGGACCGAGTTGCCGGGCAGCGCCGGACCGACACTGCCGGCGAGCCGCGGCCCGTCGTAGGGGTTCGACGTGATCATCAGCGCCTCGGTCATGCCGTAGCGTTCGAGGATGATGTGGCCCGTGCGCGCCGCGAACTCGGCGAAGGTCGCGTCGAGCAGCGGGGCCGACCCACTGACGAACAGCCGCATCTGCCGGCAGCACGCCGCGTCGAACGCCGGCTCGGCGAGCAGGCGGGTGTAGAAGGTCGGCACGCCCATGAACACCGTCGCCCGCGGCAGGTCGCGCAGTACCGCCGCGGCGTCGAAGCGGTCGTGGAACAGGATCGGCGACGCACCGAGCAACGCGAGGTGGAGCGCGACGAACAGCCCGTGGACGTGGAAGATGGGCAGCGCGTGGAGGAGGACGTCGTCGTCCTGCCACCGCCACGCGTCGGCGAGGACGGCGACGTTCGACGACAGGTTGCCGTGGGTCAGCACCGCGCCCTTCGACCGCCCGGTCGTCCCCGAGGTGTAGAGAATCGCGACGGGATCGGCTGCCGTCGTCGCGACGGTTGGCGGCGTGCCGTCGTGCCTCGCCCACGGCGCAGCGGCGAGATCGGCCGACAGGATCACGCGCGTCCCGACGAACCCCGCCGTCGCCCCCGGCAGCCCGGGACTGGCGACGAGCAGCACCGGCTCGGCATCGCCGAGGAAATAGGCGAGTTCGGCGGCCTGGTAAGCGGTGTTGAGCGGAACGTAGACGATCCCGGCGCGCAGGCAGGCGAGGTAGAGGATGACCGCCGGCGGCGACTTGTCGACCTGGACGATGACGCGGTCGCCGGCGCGCACACCGTTCGCGCCGAGCCATTCCGCCGCTCGGCCGGTTTCGTCGAGCATCGCGCCGTAGGTCAGCAGGGTGCGGCCGCCGACGATGACGAAGGGACGGTCGCGCCGCGCGCTGGCCGCCGCCTCGAACAGCGCGAAGACGTTACCGTTCGTCGCGGTGGTGTCAGTCATCGCTCGCTCCCGCCGTCTCGAACTGGGCGGTCAACCGCGACGCTTGGATCGGAACGATGTGCGTCGCGACGACATCCTTGTGCCGCGGCTCGGCTTGGTAGCGGTGCCAGTCGTCGACGGTGGCGAAGCGCGCGACCAGCGCATAGTCGCCGTTGCCGGCGCGCAGGACGAGGTCGGGGCCGTGGCTGATCGTCGCGAGATGACCGAGGTCGCCGGCCATGCGGTCGAGCGCCTGCCGCACGCCGTCGACCTGCGCTGCGGTGACCCCGTCGTTCCAGGTAAAGATCACGACGTGCGTGATCATCGTTTGCTTCTCCCCATCGCCGACGATCGAGCATCGGCTGCCTCGACGTATCCACGGCTGCAGCGGACGACGGCGTTACAGTGAGAACTATCTCATTATGGGATTGCCGTCAACAATATGGCGGCGGGGTCTTGAGGTCGGGGCCGTCATCGCTAATGGCACTAGCGATGCCGCGGATCGCCGCCAACAGCGCCAAGCGCGCCCGCACCCGCGCCCGGCTGACCGACGCGGCGCTGCGCCTGATGTCGGAACGCGGGATCAACGCGACATCGGTCAGCGAGATCGCGGCCGAGGCCGAACTCGCCAACGGCACCTTCTACCTTTATTTCCACGACAAGGCCGAGATCGTCGCTGTCGTCTGCCAGGCCGTCACCCGGGCAATGCACGACGACATGAGCAGCACCCGTCTGTCGCTCGACGATGGCGCGGCGCGGGTCGCCTTCGGGACCCAGCAGTTCATCGAGATCGCTGCTGCCGAACCGGTCTGGGGCCGGCTGCTCGTGTCCGCCTTCACCGAGTTCGCCGCGGTCAAGGAGGACATCGCGCATTACATGCGCCTCGACGTCGCGCTCGGCATAGAGCAGGGCCGCTTCCCCGAGCCGCTCGACGAATTCGTCATCGACGCCCACCTCGCCATCCTTCGCGCCGGCGTGATCGCGCGCCTCGACGGGGCCGGCCCCGACGTGTCGGCGCGCGCCGCCGAGTACCAGCTGCGCATCCTCGGCATGAGCGTCGCCGAAGCCCGCGATGTCCGCTCCGCCATCGAGCGCGACTGAGGCCAAAGCCTACCGCGCGGGAACGATCGGCAGCTGGATCCAGCTCAGGTGGTCGGGACCGGTGAACAGACTGTTCGTCGCGCCGTCGTGGTACGCCGGGTCGTAGGCGTGGCGGGTGCCGTGGCCGAAGCCGTCGTAGGGCTGGATGTCGACGCGGATGCGCCAGCCCTTGGCGATACGCGCGGTGTTCGGGATGATCTCGATGTCGACCGGGACCACTACGCCGGCGGCGAGCGGCGCGTGATCGGCGGCAAGGTGCGTGTGCTTGACCGTATAATCGGTCGACCGGGCGGCATCGACCTTGCGGTGCGACACCTTGAGCCAGCCCTTCGCCAGCGGATAGTTGGTCGTCGAGAAGCCCATCGTCGCCGCGCCGATATAGTCGACCTCGCGGTCGTGTTCGTCGACGATTCGGATCGAGACGTAGAGGTCCATGTCGGCGCTGGTCGACGCGACCCACAGCCGCGCCCTAGCATAGCCGGCGAAGACCATGTCACCGGCGACGGGATCGCTAATGAATGACACCCCTGACGCCCACGCCGACAGCGCCGACGGTGATGCGGCCGCGGTGAACGCCGGCGGCGGCCCGGTGCGGCGGTCGACCGCGACTTCGGCCGAATAGTCGACGCGCCGCGCCGCGCCCGGCGGGTTCGTCGACAGACGCAGGAAGTCGGCGCGGTTCGCGTCGCCCGGCCAGTCCGCCGGGGAGGCGTCGAAATACCACCGGGGATAGGTCGTCCGCGCGACCGGCCATTCCGCCTCCTCCTGGAGGTAGGAACCGCCGTGGCCGGTGCGGATTTCAAGCCGGACCGGCGGCCGCGCCATGATGCCGTTGTCGATCCCCTTCAGCCAGTGGTCGAAGAAGGCGCGGTGGTCGGCAATCGCGGCGCGCGAATACGATTTGGTGAACCAGTCCTCCCAGAAGTCGATCTTCTTGTTCGCCGTCGGCGTCGCGAGATACGCCTCGCTGCTGCCGAGCTGGTGGAAATGCGCGGGGTGGGTGGTCGATGCGACGACCCACAGCGGCACGTCGACGTCGCTCATGTCCGGGCTCATGAACACCAGCGAGCGCGGCCCGAAGATCGCTGGCGGGTTCGAATCCTTGAACGGCGCGGCGCGCGCGAGCGCCATGAAGTCGACCTCGTCGGGCTCGCCGCACACCGCCGGGACGACACCGCCGGCATACCACACGCCGAAGAACTCGTCGTTGAGGATGCCGCCGGTGTACATCAGCTCCTCGTACAGATCGACGTCGGTGCCGATCGCGACCATCGCCTTGAGGTGCTTCGGCCTGAGGCTGGCGGCGGCGTGCTGGTTGATCGCGTAGTACGACATGCCCCACAGGCCGACATTGCCATTCGACCAGGGCTGGCCGCCGGCCCAGTCGATCGCGTCGCGGTACGCTTGCGCCGTCTCGAACCCCCACGGCGCGAGCTTGCCGGGGTTCTTGCCCGTGCCAGGGCCGTCGACGCGGACGACGGCATAGTCGTGCGGCACCCAGTCGGCGGTGTTGACGCTTTCGTGGTTCTCGAAGATCAGCCCGCCGCCGTTGCCGTGGAAATACGCCTCTTCCATGTCCTCGTGG
>CAHJWT010000101.1 GCA_903643075.1 Sphingomonadaceae bacterium
CCGCGCGCGCCTTCCCCACCTGGGCCGCGTGCCCGCCCGGCGAGCGGCAGCGCCTGTTCCTGAAAGCCGCCGACATCACCGAGCGCCGCCTCGACGACGCCGTCGGGATCATGGCGCGCGAGGGCGGGGCGAGCCGCGCATTCGCCGCGTTCCAGGTCAAGCTGTCGGCGGCGATGCTCCGCCAGGCGGCGAGCTGGGGCTACCTGCCCTACGGCGACATGATGAAGAGCGACGTCCCCGGCCGCACCGCGCTCGTCGCGCGCAAGCCGCTCGGCGTCGTCGCCGGCTTCACCCCGTGGAACGGGGCGTTCTACCTCGCATGGCGCACGTTCCTGCTGCCGATGGCGTTCGGCAACACGACGGTGATTAAACCGTCGGAGGAGGCCCCGATCTCGGCCGGGCTGTTCCACGCCGAGATCCTCGAGGAGGCGGGCTTCCCCGCCGGCACGTTCAACGTCGTCACCCACGCGCCGGGCGCGGCGGCGGCGGTCGCCGACGTGTTCTTCGAAAGCCGCGCGGTCCGCTGCATCAACTTCACCGGGTCGGACAAGACGGCGCGGGTGCTCGGCGCGCGCGCGGCGCATCACCTCAAGCGGATGGTGATGGAGCTCGGCGGCTACAACCCGATGCTGATCCTCGACGACGCCGACCTGACCGAGGCGGTCAAGGCGGTCATCTTCGGCGCGTTCATCCACCAGGGCCAGGTGTGCATGAACACGCGCAAGGTCTATGTCGCACAGAGTGTCCACGACGACTTCGTCACCGCGCTGGCGGCGAAGACGGCGGCGCTCAAGCAGGGCGACCCGACAGACCCCAGCGTCATCATCGGGCCGCTGATCAATGCCCGCGCCGTGACCAACACGATGGCGTCGATCAAGGACGCGGTCGACCGCGGGGCCACCGTGGTCACCGGCAACACCGTCGACGGCGCGGTCGTCGCGCCGACGATCCTGACCGATGTTCCGGCCGATGCGGTGTGTACCACCGGGTCCGACGAAACCTTCGGCCCGCTGCTGGTGATCGAGGCGTTCGACGATCCCGAGGCGGCGCTGGCGAAGGCGCAGGACACGCCGTACGGCCTGTCGGCGGCGATCTTCACCCGCGACCACGCGCGGGGCCTGAGCATGGCCCAGCGGTTCGATACCGGCATCGTCCACGTCAACGCGCCGACGATGGCGAGCGAGGCGTCGCTGCCCGTCGGCGGGGTCAAGGATTCGGGCTGGGGCCGCTCGGGCCATTATTCGGTCGAGGATTTCACCGAGCTCCGCCTGACGACGGTGAGCACGGGGCCGGGGCACTATCCGTTCTGACCGATCCTCCCCGCTCCGTGGGAAGGTGGCGCGAAGCGACGGAGGGGCGCGGTCGGGCCAACGGCCACGATCAGTGCCATAGTGTCATCCCGGCGCAGGGCCGGGACCCATAAACTCGAAGGTTCGAGGTGATGGGTCCCGGCCTGCGCCGGGATGACAACGAGCGCGTGGCTGCGGCCACTCGCCCCGCCGCCCTCCGTCGCTTCGCGCTACCTCCCCGCGAGCGGGGAGGATCATCCTACTCCGCCGCGGCGAACTTCGGCGGCGTGATGACGTTGCTCTTGGTCCCGGCGAGCGGCAGCGCCTCGTTGATCCGGCGGAAGGTCGCGAGCGCCTGGCCGGTGACCTGATCCATGTTATAGTATTTGTACGTCGCCAGCCGCCCGACAAACCACACGTTCGGCGTCGACAGCGCGAGCTTCTCGTACTTCTTGTACAGCTCGGCGTTCTCCGGCCGCGGGATCGGATAATAAGGGTCGCCCTCGGCCGACGGGTATTCGTAGGTGATCGCCGTCTTCGGGTGGACCTGACCGGTCATATACTTGTATTCGCTGACGCGGGTGTACGCCTCGGTCTGCGGATAGTTGACCGTGCCCGTCGGCAGCATCGTCTCGACGTCGTGCGTCTCGTGGCGGAAGCGCAGCGAGCGGTACGGCAGCTTGCCGTGGCGGAAATCGAAATACTCGTCGACCGGACCGGTGTAGATCAGCCGCTTGAACGACACCTCGTTCTGGATGTCGCGGAAGTCGGTCTGGGTCATCACGCTGATGTTCGGGTGGTCGAGCATCTTGGCGAACATCCGGGTGTAGCCGTGCTTCGGCATCGCCTGGAACTCGTCGGTGAAATAGCGGTCGTCGCGGTTGGTCCGCGTCGGGACGCGCGCGGTGACCGACTTGTCGAGCTCCGACGGGTCCATGCCCCATTGCTTGCGGGTATAGCCCTGGAAGAACTTCTCGTAGAGCTCGCGGCCGACGACCGAGACGACGACGTCCTCCGAGGTACGGATCGGATCGACCTTCTCGGCGCGCGCGGCGAACCACGCCGGCAACTCCTCGCTGGTCAGGCTGAGGCCGTAGAGCTTGTTGACCGTGTCGAGGTTGATCGGGATCGGCACGAGCTGGCCGTCGACCATGCCGAGGACGCGGTGCTCGTACGGCCGCCACTCGGTGAACTGCGACAGGTGGTCGAAGATCGCCGCCGAGTTGGTGTGGAAGATGTGCGGGCCGTATTCGTGGATCAGCAGCCCGTCGTCGTTGTAGCGGTCGTAGGCGTTGCCGCCGATGTGGTCGCGGCGATCAACGACGAGGACCTTTTCGCCGCGCTGCGATGCGAGGCGTTCGGCGAGGGTCGCCCCGGCGAAGCCCGCGCCGACGATGAGCCAATCAAACACGGGCGGTCTCCTTACGGGAAGTGGAAGCGGACTCGGCGCCGAGCATCAGCGCATGCATGTCGGACCAGACCTGGTCCCACGACCCTTGCGCTAGCTGCCGGTCGACGCGAGCGAGCCACGCGTCACGCGCCGCCGGGTCGCGCGACCGGGCGAGGACGCGGTCGATCGCGGCGACGGTGTCGGCGGCGGTCGAGGCGATCTCGACGAGGCCGAGGTCACCGTACGGCGTAACGACGTCGGTGATCGCGGTGGACACCACCGGCAGCCCGGCGGCGAGGAACTCGGGCGTCTTGGTCGGGGAGATGAACTTCGTCGCGTCGTTGATCGCGAACGGCATGAAGCCGACGTCCCAATTGGCGAGGTACGGCGGCAGCTCGTCGTATTTCCGGCCGCCGAGCCAGTGGAGGTTCGCCGCGTGCGGCAGCGCGGCGGGATCGATCTTCGCGGTCGGCCCGATCATCACGATCTGCCAGTCGGGACGTGCGGCGGCGATCTCGCCGACCAGCGCCACGTCCATCCGCTCGTCGATCACGCCGAAGAAGCCGATCCGCGGGTGCGCGATCGCCGCTTGGTCGGCGGGGTCGGGCATTCCCGCCCGCGCGGCACCGAAATGCGCGGTGTCGATCGACGACGGGAAGCAGTGGATGTTGGCGTGCCGATGCTTCGTCGCCGCAAACATCGCCGCGCCGCCGGTGAAGACGACGTCGGCGCGGGCGAGCATTTCGGTTTCGAGCGCCTTCAGCGCCGGCGGCGCGCCGGCAAAGGCGGCGAGCTCGTCCATCTTGTCGAACACGATCAGGTCGGCGGCAGCGTCGCGCGCGAAGGCAAGCGCCATCGGCGTGTAGAACCACAACATCACCGTGCCGACGGCTGCGGCGATCAGATCGTCGAGCACCGCTCGCTGGTGGGAAACGATCGCCTCGGGTGTTGCGCCGTGGGGCAGGGTCGGCTGGACGACGCGGAGGTTCGGCCCGCGGTCGAGAATAATCGTCCCGGCCACTGTGTCGTTGGTGAAAACCGGCTCCTCGACGACGATCACGTCATAGGTGCACGCGGCGCGGGTGAGAAGGTGCTGGGGCCGCTGGAAAACGAAATCCCATCGCAGATGCGATAAAGCGATCAGCGTCGGACGTGCGTCGGTAGTCGCTGCGAAACCCATCTGGCTCCCGGCTGGTTGAACGTCTGCGATAATAATGGCCGAACGTCGGCCGATGCCGAAAACTGGCCCGACGACAACGAGGATCGCGGCCGTCAGTTCCGCCGGGTCATCCCCGGTTCACCGATGGTGCAGTGCAACCTGCCGCAACGCAAGCGATTTTCGCGACGACCGACGTCGTCCCGATCACGCGTCGATTGTATCGCTCGTCGTCGCCTGATACGATCGCCGCATCGCGAACCGAGGGCGCATCATGGACCTGTCGTCGTTGCACATCGCGCGGTGGGGTGACGCCGGCCCGCGGGTGATCATGGTCCACGGCGGGGCGCAGGGCGGTGCCGTCGGCGGCGAGGAGAACTTCGCCAACCAGCGCGATGTCGCCGATGCCGGTTTCCGGCTGATCGTCCCCGACCGGCCGGGGCACGGCCGCAGCCCGGCGCAGGACTGGCCCGACGACGCGGCCAAGGACGGCGCGTGGGTCGCCGACCTCCTCGGCGGGGCGAGCGAAGGCGGCGCGCACCTCGTCGGCCACTCGTTTGGCGGCGCGGTCGCGCTCGACGCCGCCGCGCGCCGGCCCGAGCTGGTCCGCTCGCTGACGATGATCGAGCCGGCGGTGCTGGCGGTGGCGATCGGCGACAAGACCGTCCGCGCCTTCGTCCTCGGCATCGTTTGGCGGACGATCTCGAGCCTGTCGAACAAGAGCCGCGCCAACCGGATGTTCGCCTATCTCGGTATCCCGCCCCACCTCGCCGGGCGCTACGACGACGCCGAGCGCGACCGCCTCGGCGCGGCGTTCAAGCGCATCCGCATCCCCAAGAAACCCGACCTCGAACGCCAGCTCGCCGCGGTCAGGGCGGCGGGCATCCCCGTCCTCGTCGTCACCGGCGGGTGGAGCAAGGCGTTCGACATCGCGTCCGACCGCGCCGCGACACTCGCCGGCGGAGTTCACGAGGTCATCGCCTCGCCACACCACTTTCCGCAGACCATCGGCGACACCTTCAGCCGCCGGCTGATCGACTTCATGCACGCCGCCGACGCGCGCCGCGACGTGCAGGGCGCTGTAACCGCCGCCGCATCCTGACGCAGGCGCGACGGCGAGCCTTGTGCCCGCCCGCCGTCCCCCGTACCGGCATGCGTCACTGGGATCGGGTGAATGACCGGCGCGACGATGCGGGGCAGGGGATGACGCCGGCGCGAGTCGTCCGCGCCGTGGCGTGCCTCGTGGCGCTGCCGCTTGCGGGATGCGGCACCGGTGTCCTCGCGCCGCGCGGCGCGGTCGGCAGCGCCGAAGTGATGATGCTCGTCGATGCGCTGGCGATCATGCTGACCATCGTCGTGCCGACGATCGTCGCGACGCTGGCCTTCGCGTGGTGGTTCCGCGCGTCGAACACCCGCGCGCGGCACCTCCCCGAGTGGGCGCACTCGAACCAGGTCGAGATGGTCGTGTGGTTCATCCCGCTCCTCGTCATCCTGCTGCTGTCGGGGGTGATCTGGACGGGGTCGCACGCGGTCGATCCGTACCGGCCGCTCGGCTCGAAGGTTCCGCCGCTCGAGGTGCAGGTCGTCAGCCTCGACTGGAAGTGGCTGTTCATCTACCCGGCGCAGGGGATCGCGAGCGTCGACGCGCTGACCGTGCCGGCGGGAACCCCGATCCATTTCACGCTGACCTCGGCGAGCGTGATGAGCGCGTTCTTCGTGCCGCAGCTCGGCAGCATGATCTACACGATGAACGGGATGACCGACCAGCTCAGCCTGATCGCCGACCGGCCGGGGGTGTTCGCCGGGCGCTCGGCGCACTTCAACGGCGACGGCTTCGCCGACATGCACTTCGCGATGACCGCGGTGCCCGATGGCGACTTCGCCGCGTGGGTGGCACGGGCCAAGGCTGCCGGCGGAACGCTCGACGCCGCCGCCTATCGCGGACTTGCGCGGCAGGGTGTCCTCGCCGCTCCCGTCACCTACCGCGCCGTCGCCCCAACCCTGTTCGCCGACGTCGTCGCACAGCGGATCGCGCCGGCGGCAGGACCACCGCTGACGAGCCCGGCTTCGACGGTGCCGAAGCACGGCGCGCCCGAGCCCGGAGAACCGCGGACGTGACTCTGTTCGGCAAGCTGACGTGGAGCGCGATCCCGTTCGATTCGCCGCTGCCGCTGTTCGCCTCTGGCGTTGCGGCGCTGGCCATCGTCGGCGTCCTCGGCTGGGTCGTCGCGACGGGCAGGTTCCGGTATCTGTGGGACGAGTGGCTGACCAGCGTCGATCACAAGCGGATCGGCGTGATGTATACCTTGCTCGCGCTGGTGATGCTGCTGCGCGGCTTCACCGATGCGATCATGATGCGGACTCAGCAGGCACTGGCGTTGAACGCGCCCGGCTACCTGCCGCCCGAGCACTACGATCAGGTCTTCTCGTCGCACGGGACGATCATGATCTTCTTCGTCGCGATGCCGTTCATGATCGGGCTGATGAACTTCGTCGTGCCGCTCCAGCTGGGCATCCGCGACGTCGCCTTCCCGACGCTCAACTCGGTCGGCTTCTGGCTGACCGCGACCGGCGCGTTGCTGGTCAACCTCAGCCTCGGCGTCGGCGAGTTCGCCAAGACCGGGTGGCTGCCGTACCCGCCGCTGTCGGAGCTCGCCTATTCACCCGGGGTCGGCGTCGACTACTACTGCTGGGCGCTGCAGATTTCGGGCGTCGGGACGCTTCTGTCGGGAATCAATCTCGTCACGACCATCCTCAAGACGCGCGCGCCGGGGATGAGCCTGCTGCGGATGCCGATGTTCTGCTGGACGAGCTTGGCCTCGAACCTGCTGATCGTCGCCGCCTTCCCGGTGCTGACCGCGACGCTCGCAATGCTGCTGCTCGACCGATACTTGGGCTTCCACTTCTTCACCAACGAAGCCGGCGGCAACGTCATGATGTTCATGAACCTGATCTGGGCATGGGGGCACCCCGAAGTCTACATCCTGATCCTGCCCGCGTTCGGCATCTTCTCCGAGGTGATCGCGACCTTCTCGGGCAAGCCGCTGTTCGGCTACCGCTCGATGGTCGTCGCGACGATGGTCATCTGCGTCCTCGCCTTCATGGTCTGGCTCCACCACTTCTTCACGATGGGAGCAGGGGCCAACGTCAACGCCGTGTTCGGCATCATGACGACGATCATCGCCGTGCCGACCGGGGTGAAGGTGTTCAACTGGCTGTTCACGCTTTACGGCGGGCGCATCCGCTACGAGCCGCCACTCTTGTGGGCGATCGGCTTCATGGTGACCTTCGTCATCGGCGGGATGACCGGGGTGCTCTTGGCGCTGCCGCCGGTCGACTTCCTGCTGCACAACTCGCTGTTCCTCGTCGCCCACTTCCACAACGTCATCATCGGCGGGGTGCTGTTCGGCGGCTTCGCCGGCTACACCTACTGGTTCCCCAAAGCCTTTGGCTTTCGGCTCGAACCAAGGCTCGGCGTCGCCGCGTTCTGGTTCTGGCTGGTCGGCTTCTACGTCGCGTTCATGCCGCTCTACGTCCTCGGCTTCCTCGGCATGACGCGGCGGATGCAGCACTACGACGTCCCCGAATGGCAGCCGTGGCTCCGCGTCGCCGCCGGCGGCGCGGCGCTGATCGCTATCGGCATCGCGCTCCTCATCGCGCAGCTCGTCGTCAGCATCCGCCGCCGCGACAGCCTGTGCGACACGACCGGCGATCCGTGGGACGGCCGGACGCTCGAATGGGCGACGCGCTCGCCGCCGCCGGCGTACAACTTCGCCGTCCTGCCCGAGGTGGCCGGCGAGGACGCCTATTGGGGGATGAAGCAGAGCGTCCGCGACGAGCAGCACACCGTCTACGGCCCGATCGAGATCCCACGCAACTCGGCGACCGGTATCGTCTGCGCCTTCTTCGCGACGGTCATGGGCTTTTCGCTGATCTGGCACATCTGGTGGCTGGTCATCGTCGGTTTCGTCGGCGCGTGGGCGACCTTCGTCGCCTTCGCGTGGCGCGACCTCGCCGACGACGTGCTGGGGGCCGACGAGGTCGAGCGGCTCGACCGCGTCGACCGGCCGGTGAACGCATGAGCCTCGCCGCCGCGACCGCCGACGACCCGCACGCGCTCGGCCACGGCGCGACCGAGGACGACGACGGCGGCGTTCCCCCGAAGCGGATCATCGTCGGCTACGGCTTCTGGATTTTCCTCGTTTCCGACATCATCATGTTCTCGGCATTCTTCGCCGCGTACGCGGTGCTGTCGGGCGCGACCGCCGGCGGTCCGTCGGGCAAGCAGCTGTTCGAGCTGTCGACGACGGCGATCGAGACCGGCTGCCTGCTCCTGTCGAGCTTCACCTCGGGCCTCGCCACGATCGGGGCGCACGCCAAGCGCCAGGGTATGTTCCAGGCGGCGATGGCGGCGACCTTCGTCCTCGGCGCGGCCTTCGTCGCGATCGAGGTGACCGAGCTGTCAAGCCTCGTCGCCCACGGCAACGGCCCCGGCCGCAGCGCCTTCCTGTCGGCCTTCTTCGCGCTGGTCGGCTGCCACGGCCTTCATGTCAGCCTCGGCCTGCTGTGGCTGCTGACGATGATGGCGCAGGCCTATGCCAAGGGCTTCCGCGACGACATCCAGCGGCGCATCCAGTGCTTCACACTGTTCTGGCACGCGCTCGACATCATCTGGGTGGCGCTGTTCACCGTCGTCTACCTGATCGGGACCACCGCATGACCGAGCATTCCGCCCCCGCCGCGCCGGGCGCCGACCAGGCCGCGCAGCAGTCGATCGGCCTCCAGGTGTTCGGCTATTTCGTCGGTCTGGTCCTCGCCGCCGCGCTGACCGGCATTTCGTTCTACATCGCCCATTCGACGCTGATCTGGACGCCGGGCATCCCGATCGGGCTGATCGTGCTGGCGATCGCGCAGATGGGGGT
>CAHJWT010000102.1 GCA_903643075.1 Sphingomonadaceae bacterium
ACCGCGAGCCGCTCGCCGCCGGCGAGGTCGACCACGACGCCGTCGGCGGTCACCGTCGCCGCCACTGCCGCATCGTGGACCAGCCGCAGCCGGTCGCCGGCGCGCGCGCTCGACCGCTCGAGCAGCTCGCCGAGATATTCGCCGTACTGCTGCCGCTGGACGAAGCTGCCGCCGTCGCCCAGCCCCCGCGCCGTGCACCATTCGGCGAAGTGCACCGGGCGGTCGCTCAATGCGCTCATGTTGCCGGCGCGGACGTTGAGCAGGTGCGACGGATGCGGCGCGGCGTACGCCGTGCCCCGGCCGAACACCGGCCGCCGTTCGACCAGCACGGCCTGCGGCCCCGCATGGCGCAGCAGGTTGATCGCCAGCAGCGAGCCGGAGAAACCGGCACCGACGATCGCGACCGAACGGTAGATCATCGGCTACAGGGTGACCACGCGCAGGATGTGGCCGGTCATAGCGTCGGCTACTTGCGCGTAGACGTTCCAGCCGCCGGCGTTGACGCCGATCACGTTGACCGCCTCGAAGCCCGTGTATTCGCCCGATCCGACGACGCCGGTCGTCTCGACGCCGAACAGGGTGAAGCCGGTGGCGGCGAGCCCGGCGCGCAACGCCGCCCCCGACACCCCGGCGGGCTTGATGTGGCCGATCAGGCCGTTGGGCTTGTCCCAGACGATGCAGCAGCCCGACAGCTTGCCGGTGGCGGCGAAACGGCCGGCGGCGAACGTCGCCAGCGGACCGAGCGGCAGCGGCTGGCTGAAGTTGATGGCGGTCGAGTACTGCATCGGGATGTTACCCATCTGCTCGGCGACGGGATCGGCGAGCATCGCCATGCCGCCGCTGATCGCAGGCACCAGCGAGCGCGCGGCCCGACCCTTGATGTGGCCGGGGGTGACCCGGTGCCCGCGCTTGGCGGCGCTCGTCGCGGCGGTCGGATCGGGTGCGGCCTGGGCGACGGAGCCGAAGACGTAGCCGGTCATGGCATGGCCGGCCAGCGGATCGCCGGCGATGGTCAAAAGACGCGACTGCAGCCAGCGCGCCGGTGTCTGATAAAGCAGATTGAGCGAACTCTGGTTGCTCATCGGTGCCCTCCCCCAACGAACCTAGAAGGCCAGCGGCCCATGCGCCAGGTTCGGCAGCACGTGCCGCGCGAACAGGTCGGCCTCGGCCGCGTGGGGGTAGCCCGACAGGATGAACGCCTCGATCCCCATCGCCTGGTAGGCGCGCAGCTTCGCCAGCACCTGGTCGGGATCGCCGACGATCGCCGCGCCGGCCCCGCCGCGGGCGCGGCCGACGCCGGTCCACAGGTGGCGCTCGACGTAGCCCTCGGTGTCGGCTTCGCCTCGCAGCTCGCCCTGGCGGAGCGTTCCCGCCGAGGTCGGATGCAGCCCCTGGTTGCGGATGCGCGCGCCCTCGGCGTCGTCGAGCCGCGATACCAGCCGCGCCGCCGCCGCGCGTGCGGCGTCCTCGGTCTCGCGGACGATGACGTGGGCGCGGTAGCCGAAGCGCAGGGTCCGGCCGTGGCGCGCGGCGCGGGCGTGCATGTCGGCGATGATTTCCGCGACGGCGGGCTCGGTGTCGGGCCACATCAGATAGACGTCGGCCCCCTGCGCGGCGCATTCGCGCGCGTCGGGGCTCAGCCCGCCGAAATAGAACGGCGGGGCGCGGCCCGCGACCGGCTGCGTCGCCGGCGGGTCGAGCGTGATCTGGTAATGCTCACCGCGGTGGTCGATCGCCTGCCCGGCGAGGAGTGCGCGCAGGATGGCGATCGCCTCGGTCGTCCGGGCATAGCGCGGAGCCGACGCGAGCGCCTGCCCCGGCGGGTCGGACGAAATGATGTTGATCGTCAGACGCGACCGCAGCGGCCCGAGACCGTCGTCGCCGGTGCGGACGGCGCTGAACCGGTCGATCGTCGCGATCTGGCGCGCGAGTTGCGGCGGCCACAGCTCGCCGATCCGCGCCGCCATCAGCAGGCGGATACGGCGGGTGTGGGTGGCGATCGCCGCGGCGAAGGCGGTGGTGTCGATGCCGACGGCATAGCCGCTCGGCAGGAGGACGTTGTCGTAGCCGAGCGTCTCGGCCTGGACGACGATGTCGCGGCAATGCTCCCAGCTCGACACGAGCAACGGGTCGGGCACCCCGAGGAACTCGTAGTCGTCGTCGCACAGCGCCGAGAACCAGCTGACCTCGCACGCCGTCACGGCAGCTTCGTCCCCATGCCGGCTTCGAGGATCGCGTACCACTCGGCGCGCTCGAAGCGGACCTTGAACGCGTCCGCCGCCGCGGCGATGCGCGCCGGGGACTGCGTCCCGAGGATCGGGATCGGCCGCGCCGGATGGGCGATGATCCACGCATAGGCGACCGCGGCGCGGTCGACGCCATACTTGGCCGCGTGGACGTCGAGCGCGGCGCGCGTCGCCGTCACCCGGTCGTCGGCGGCGTCGTTGCCGCCGAGGCGGCCCTGCGCCAGCGGCGACCACGCCAGCACCGCGAGCCCTGCCGCCATCGCCGCGTCGAGCGTCCCGTCGACCAGCACCTCGGTCGCCAGCGGCGAGAACTCGGGCTGGGTCGAGGCGAGCGGGATGTTGAGGTACGACTGTAGCGCCGCGGTCTGCGCCGGGGTGTAGTTCGACACTCCGACCGCGACGATCTTGCCCTCGAGGACCAGTTCCTCGAGCGCCGCCGCCGTCTCGGCCGGGTGGGCGAGGAGGTCGGGGCGGTGGATCTGCCACAGGTCGATGCGCTCGGTCCGCAGACGCTTGAGCGACGCGTCGACCGCCTCGGCGAGATAGGCCGGCGACGAATCGTACGGGACGCCGGGCCGGATGCCGCCCTTCGACGCGAGGACCATCCGGTCGCGCAGGTCGGGGGCGTCCGCGAAGACCCGCCCGAGCAGCGCCTCGGCCGCGCCGAACGGCTCGCCGTTGTCGAGACCATAGACGTCGGCGGTGTCGAACAGCGTGATCCCGGCCGCGAACGCCGCCTCGACGCGCTCGCGCGCCGCTGCCGTGTCGTCGCCGGCGAAGCGCCACATGCCCCATGCCAGCGGCGAGACGAGCATCCCCGACTTGCCGAGCAGCCGGGGTTCGGGGCTAAGGACGATCTCGCTCATGGCGGCGTTATTGGCACAAGGACCGACCGAATGGGAGATGCGATCCGCTGGGGCATCGTCGGCACGGGCATGATGGCGATCGAGCACATCGCCAACCTGCGGCTGACGCCGGGCAGCGTCGTTACCGCGCTCGCCGACCCCGAGCCGCGGTCGCTGGCGCGGGCCGAGGCGGCGATTGGCGGCGAGGCGCGGACCTTCGCCGACGCGCGCGGCCTCGCCGCGAGCGGGCTGGTCGACGCGGTCGTCGTCGCCTCGCCCAACTTCACCCACCACGACGTCCTCCAGCCGCTCCTCGACGCGCGGCTGCACGTCCTGTGCGAGAAGCCGCTGGCGACGACGCTCGCCGACGCGCACGACATCGCGCGGCGTGTGGCGGGCTACGACCGGGTGTTCTGGACCGGCATGGAGTACCGCTTCATGCCGCCCGCGGCCGCGTTCATCGCCGAGGTCCACGCCGGCCGGGTCGGGACGCTGCGGATGTTGTCGATCCGCGAGCACCGCTTCCCGTTCCTCGTCAAGGTCGGCGACTGGAACCGGTTCAACCGCAACACCGGCGGGACGATGGTCGAGAAGTGCTGCCACTTCTTCGACCTGATGCGGCTGATCATCGGCAGCGAGCCGGTCCGCGTCTTTTGTTCGGGCGGGGCCGAGGTCAACCACCGCGACGAGACCTACGGCGGCGAGGTGCCCGACATCATCGACAACAGCTTCACCACGGTCGACTTCGCCAACGGGGTCCGCGCGTTGCTCGACCTGTCGATGTTCGCCGACGGGGCCGAGAACCAGGAGGAGATCACCGCTGTCGGCGATGCGGCGCGCCTCGACGTCCTGATCCCGGCGGGCGAGGTCGTCTTCGCGCCGCGCGTCGGCTTCGGCGCACCCAAGCGCGTCGAGCGCCGCCACGTCGGCGTCGACCCGCAAGCGCTCGCCGCCGGGCACCACCACGGCGCGACCTTCTACCAGCACGCGGCGTTCGCCGCCGCCGTTCGCGGCGAGGGGCCGGTCATGGTCACCGCCGACGACGGGATGCGCGCGGTGGCGATGGGGCTGGCGGCGGAGACTAGCGCGCGGGAGAAGCGGGTGGTCGCGATGGCGGAGCTGGGGCTGTGACCCTCCCCTCCCTCTAACGGGAGGGGAGTTGACCGCGCGCGGCTTTCGCCCTCCCCTCAAATCAGCGGGGAGGTGTGACCCGTTCGCGACACCGCCTCCCGAAGATCGGCTTTCCGGCGGCCGCAAATTGCTTTCAGGACGCCGCGCCGCCAGTACGGCTACCGCACGATCAGGTCGGCGGGCTTCGGCTCAGCCGCCGGTCACAGGGGAGGATCATATGTCGCCACGCCCGCTGCTGCTCGCTGGAGCCGCGCTTGTTTTCGCTACCGTCGCCGCCGCGCAGACCGCGCCAGTCGCCCCGCAGGGTACGGCACCGGGCACCGCGCCGGGCGCCGACGACGCGCCGGCCGACATCGTCGTCACCGCGCAGAAGCGGTCGGAGCGGCTTCAGGACGTGCCGCTTGCGGTGTCGGTGGTCAGCGGCGCGACGCTCGCCGCGCAGGGCAAGGTCAGCCTCGAGGGCGCGCAGTACCTCGTGCCGACGCTCAACTTCCTCAAAAGCGGCACGACGCTTAACCAGTCGCTGTTCCTCCGCGGCGTCGGCACCGCGACCTTCTCGATCGCCGGCGAGCCGTCGGTGTCGACCGTCCTCGACGGGGTCGTCTTCAGCCGCTCGGGCGAGGCGTTCAGCGACTTGGTCGACATCGAGCGCCTCGAGGTCCTGCGCGGACCGCAGGGGACGCTGTTCGGCAAGAACGCGTCGGCCGGCGTCATCAACATCGTCTCGGTCAAGCCCGGCGACACCCTCGGCGGCTATGTCGAAGGCGGCTTCTACGGCGGCCGCGGCAACGAATACCGCGCCCGTGCCGCCGTCGACCTGCCGCTTGCCACCGGGCTCGCCGCGCGGCTGACCGGGTTCTACGACAAGTACGACGGCAACATCGACAATGTCGCGTTGAACCGCCGGGTCAACGGCTACAAGCACTACGGCTTCCGCGGCATCGTCGTCGGCGACGTCAGCGAGCGGGTCAAGCTGACGTTGATCGGCGACTATCACAAGAACGACGACGACTGCTGCGCCGAAGTCATCGCCGGCGCGCCGCTGTTCACCGCCGCCGGCCAGGCCAACACCGGGCAGGTCAACACCGCCAACCTCGCGCAGATCCAGACCGTCCTGCCTACACTCCGCGGCGTCGACACCCGCGCGATCAGCCAGAACCTCGTCACCCATACCGACGAGGTCGGCTGGGGCGTGTCGCTCCAGGCCGACGTCGACGCCGGGCCGGTAACCTTCACCTCGATCAGCGCCTACCGCAACTATGCCAACACCGAGATCCGCGACGGCGATTTCCTGCCGCAGGCGTACGTCGGGTTCAACCAGTTCCACGACTTCGGGCCGCAGACCGGCGATACCTACAGCCAGGAATTCCGCCTGACGTCGCCAAGCCGCGGCTTCTTCACCTACGTCGCCGGCTTCTATTATTCGGAAGCGACGTCGGAGCGCGTGTTTACCCGCAACGACCAGGTCTGCGGCCTCGCCCCCGGCGCGGTCGCCCCGGCCGGCACCTTCGTGCCGTGCTCGAGCCCGCTCGCGGCGGCGTCGACCTTCCCGACGGGAACGGCCGACTTCGGCTCGGTCTTCCGCAACACCGCGCTGTTCGGCCAGGGGACGTTCCACCTCACCCCGCGCTTCCGCCTGATCGGCGGTATCCGCTTCACCATCGACCAGCTCGACGTCTTTCACAGCCGGGTCAGCTCGTCGGCGACGGCGCAGCCGGGGATCAACACCAACTTCGACGCCGGGGTGAACGCGTCGGCCACCCCCGCCGCGATCAACGGTACCCTCGCCGCATCGAACGGCATCCCCTTCCGCGCCCGGGCCAAGAACAGCAACGTCAGCGGCAAGGCCGGCGCCCAGTTCGACGTCAGCGACACCAGCGTCGCCTACGCGACCTATTCGCGGGGCTACAAGGGCCCGGCGTACAACATCTTCTACAACCTGACCGCGAGCGGCACCAACAGCATCGCGCCCGAGGATTCGGACGCGTTCGAGGTTGGCCTCAAGAACACCCTCCTCGACGGCAAGCTGACGCTCAACCTCGCCGGCTATTACGCCAAGTACCACAACTTCCAGGCGAACAATCCCGACGTCGTCGCCGGGGTGGTCGTCACCCGCTTCACCAACGCCGGTGAGGTCTCGACCCGCGGCGGCGAGGCCGACCTGCTCTACCGCCCCGTCCGCGACCTCTCGATCTCGGGCGGCGTCGCCTATACCGACGCCCATGTCGACGCCTTCCTCATCCCGCAGGGGAACAACACCGGCGTCGTCCCCACCGGCACCCCGCTCGGCTTTGCGCCGAAGTGGAAGGGCGACCTCGGCGCCGATTACCGCATCCGCACCGGCGGCAGCATCGACTTCGCGGTCGGCGCGCAGGGGTCGTACCAGTCGAGCGAACTGTCGCTGTTCGTCGCCAACGCCGTCGACCGCGCCGCGGGCACGATCGGCGCGTACGGCCTCGTCAACCTGACGGCGGCGGTGTTCGACGTGAAGGAGCGCTACAAGCTGACCTTCACCGTGCGCAACGTCGCCGACCAGCACTTCGCTGCGGCGATCGCCAACGGCGGCGTGCTCGGGTCGTACCGCTACCAGATCCCGCGCGACGCCGACCGGTACTTCGGGGTGGTGGGCAAGGTTAATTTCTAGGCCAAGCGCGGCGGGGCGCAGCGGCGCGCGGCAGCGCCCCGACTCGCGCTAAGCCGGCCGGCGGGGCGGCAGCTGATGCCGCCGACCCCGTCCGACGATGGCGCGGGCTTCGCCCGTGTCTATGCGTGCGCCGGCTTGATCATCGGCAGCAGCGCCTGCACCCATAGCAGCGCGATCAGGTAGGCCACCGCCACTACCCCGAGCATCGGCAAATAGCCGTGGCCGTGGCTGAGGCTCCACCCGGCGAAGGCGATCATCGCCGCGCCGCCGAGGTTGCCGGCGACCGCGCCGAGCCCGATCACCGTCCCCACCCGCGCGACCGGGACCGCGTCGGCGGCCAGCCCGAAGACGTTGGTCGAGAAGCCCTGGTGGGCGAACAGCCCGACGCCGATCACGACCGCCGCCGTCCACGGCCCCGCCGCGAGGAGCGCCAGCGGCAGCGGCAGCATCAGCCCCGCGAAGATCAGCATCGACGCCTTGCGCGCGGCGTTGACCGAATGGCCCGCGCGCAGGAAGGCCGGGAAGACGAGCCCCGCCGACAGCGCCCCGGCGGCGGCGAAGACGTAGACCAGCGCGGTCGGGCCGCCGAGCGTCGCCTGGCTCATCCCGAACACCCGCGCGAAGAAGTCGGGGAGGAAGAACAGCAGGAAGAACCAGCCGAGGTCGCTGAACAGCTTCGCGCCGACGATCGCCCACGTCCGACGGTCGGCGAACAGCGCGCGCCAGTCGGTGGCGACCGGTGCCGCCTCCGCCGGCCCGTCGACCGGAACCAGCCGGCGCGTCCCGGCGAACCATGCCAGCAGCCAGACGAACCCCAGCCCGCCGGTGACGACGAACGCCGTCTGCCAGCCGAAGGCGAGCGTAAACGGCGGGATGACGAGCGGCGCGAGAACCGCCCCGAGGTTCGGCGCGGTGTTACCGAGCCCGAGGGCGAACGACCGCTCGCGGAGCGGCAGGTAGAGCGCCGCCGACTTGACCGCCGCCGGCGTCGCCACCGTCTCGGCGGCGGCGAGCACGACGCGGGCGGCGACGAACTGCGACACCGTCGCGGCGAAGGCATGCGCGATCCCCGCCGCGCTCCACACGCCGACCCCGGCCGCGAGCGCGCGGCGCACCCCGACCCGGTCGACGAACCAGCCGACGGCGGCGAAGGCGACCGCGGCGGTGATCTGGAACGCCGTGCCGATCGCAGCGAAGTCGACGTCGCTCCACCCGAAACGGCGCTCGAGCGTCGGCTTCAGGAGCGCGAGCACCTGTCGGTCGACGTAGTTGAGCGCGACGGCGACGAACAGCAGGCCGATCAGCAGCCTGCGATGCCGGGCGCCGTCCATCGCTCGTCCCCCCTATCACGCGACAGTGCCGGTGCGCCGCCGACGGGTCAATCGCGCCCCAAGCGAGATTCATGGGGTCGCATCGCCCGCGCGACGCGTTATGCTGCGGTGCACCATCGATCGGACCCGTCCATGCCCCGCCCTTCCACCATGCCGCGCCAGGGTCCCGCCCCGCGCGCGGCGGTGCCCGATCCGCTGACCGACCTCGCCGAGCCGTTCGTCAACCCCGGGGCCCTGCGGATGCGGACCTTCATCCCGGCCGGGCTGCCCGACCGTGCACCGCTCGTCGTCGTTCTCCACGGCTGCACCCAGACGGCGGCCGGCTACGACCGCGCCGCGGGCTGGTCGGCGCTGGCGACGGCGCACGGCTTCGCGCTGCTGCTCCCCGAGCAGGTCCGCGCCAACAACGCCAACACCTGCTTCAACTGGTTCGAGCCCGACGACACCCGGCGCGGGGCCGGCGAAGCGGCGTCGATCGCCGCCGCGGTGGCGGCGATGGTCGCCGCGCACCGCCTCGACCGCGCGCGC
>CAHJWT010000103.1 GCA_903643075.1 Sphingomonadaceae bacterium
GCAGGCGGCGGACGGCGGCTCAGGCGCGCCGCGCGGCCCCACTCACCCACGGGCGCTCGGCGGCGAGGCGCGCCTCGAACGCGGCAACCGCGGGGGCCATGGTCAACGTCAGGCCGATCTCGTCCTGGCCCTTCAGCAGCGCGTCCTTGCGGAACGGGTCGACGGCGAACTCGAAACGGTCCTGGTATTCGGTGGTGACGACCTGATGGTCGAGGTCGACGGTGACCTCGGCGTCGGCGGCGGCGACCAGCAGCCGGTCGACCTGCGCCTGCGGCAGGACGACGAGCAGCATCCCGTTCTTGTACGCGTTGCCGGCGAAAATGTCGGCGAAACTCGGCGCGATGACGACCCTGAAACCCATGTCGGCCAAGGCCCACGGCGCGTGCTCGCGGCTCGACCCGCAGCCGAAATTGTCGCCGGCGATCAGGATCGGCGCGCCGATGTTGCGTGGCGTGTCGAAGATGTTGGCCGGATCCTCGCGGATCGTCGCGAACGCCCCGCGGCCGAGCCCCGCACGCTGGATCGTCTTGAGGAAACGCGCGGGGATGATGACGTCGGTATCGACGTTCGCCTGCCCGAACGGCACGGCGACGCCTGTGACGGTGGTGAAGGGGGTCATCCCATCAACTCGCGCACGTCGGTCAGTCGCCCCGTCACCGCCGCCGCCGCCGCCATCGCGGGCGACAGTAGATGAGTGCGCGCGCCCGGGCCCTGGCGGCCGACGAAGTTGCGGTTGCTCGTCGACGCGCAGCGCTCGCCGGCCGGCACCTTGTCAGGGTTCATGCCGAGGCACATCGAGCAGCCGGGCTCGCGCCAGTCGAAGCCGGCCTCGACGAAGACGCGGTCGAGCCCCTCGGCCTCGGCCTGAGCGCGGACCAGCCCCGACCCCGGCACGACGAGCGCCTGGCGGATGCCGGCGGCGACGCGGCGGCCGCGAGCGACGGCGGCGGCGGCGCGCAGGTCCTCGATCCGCCCGTTGGTGCAACTGCCGATGAAGACGTTCTCGACGACGACGTCGGCGAGCGCCGTGCCAGGGGTGAGGTCCATGTAGTCGAGCGACTTCACCGCCGCCGCACGCTTGTCCTTGTCGGCGAAGCTGTCGGGCGACGGGACGCGGCCGGTGATCGCGACGACGTCCTCGGGGCTGGTTCCCCACGTCACCTGCGGCGCGATCGCCCCGCCGTCGATCGTCACCGTCCGGTCGTACGTCGCGCCGGGATCGCTCGGGAGCGTCGACCAGTAGGCGACCGCGGCATCCCATTCCGCCCCGGCGGGTGCCCGCGGGCGGCCGCGGAGATAGTCGAACGTCCGGGCGTCGGGGGCGACCAGCCCGGCGCGCGCGCCCGCCTCGATCGCCATGTTGCACACCGTCATCCGCCCCTCGATGCTGAGGGCGGCGATGACGTCGCCGGTATATTCGATGACGTGCCCGGTACCGCCGCCGGTGCCGAGCGCACCGATGACGGCGAGTGCGACGTCCTTCGCGCCGATCGAGAAGCCGAGTGCCCCGGTCACGCGCACCTCCATCGCCGCCGACCGCCGCAGCAGCAGTGTCTGCGTGGCGAAGACGTGCTCGACCTCGCTCGTGCCGATGCCGAAGGCGAGCGCGCCGAGCGCGCCGTGGGTCGCGGTATGGCTGTCGCCGCAGACGAGCGTCGTGCCAGGCAGGGTGAAGCCCTGCTCGGGGCCGACGATGTGGACGATGCCCTGCTCGGGCGCGTCGATCGCGATGTGCTCGATGCCGAATTCAGCGCAGTTGCGCTCGAGCGTCAGGACCTGGAGTGCCGAGTCGGGATCGGCAATCGGCGCGGGACGCCGCGTCGTCGGGACATTGTGATCCGGCACGGCGAGCGTCAGGTCGGGGCGATGGACCCGCCGCCCGGCGAGGCGCAGCCCCTCGAACGCCTGCGGGCTAGTCACCTCGTGGATCAGGTGGCGATCGATCCAGATCAGCGCGGTGCCGTCGGGCTGGGTCGCGACGACATGGTCGTCCCAGATCTTGGCGTAAAGGGTGCGGGGGCCGGTCATCGCGATCGCCTAGCATCATCGGCCGGCGCGGGCGACCCCGCGGCGGCTTTGCGCGTTAGATCAGCTGACCGAGGACGGCATCGAGCAGCGGTCGGCCGCGCGGCGTCAGGCGCAGGCCCACGGCGTCGGACGCGATCAGACCGAGGTCGCTCAGCCGCGCCAGCCCGTGCGGATCGACGGCGTCGGCGAGCGCGCGGCCGGTGCGCTTGGCAAAGTTCGCGGCGTCGATCCCCGCGGTCAGCCGCAGGCCCATGACCAGCGCCTCGCGCGCGCGGGTCACGGGTGCGAGCGGCGTCTCCTCGGCGACGCCGTGACCATTCGCGGCGACGGCGGAACGCCAGTTCTCGGGCTTCCGATGGCGCACCGTCGCCGCGCCGCCGCGCCGGCCGTGCGCCCCCGGGCCGACGCCGACATAGTCGCCGTAGGTCCAGTAGGCGAGGTTGTGCCGGCTCGCGGCACCGGCGGCGGCGTGGTTCGATACCTCATACGCCGGCCGCCCGGCGGCGGCAGTCATCGCGGCGGTCAGGTCGAACAGGTCGGCCGATACCTCCTCGCCGGGCAGCGTCAGGCTGCCCTTGGCCCGCAGCGTGGCGAAGCGCGTTCCCGGCTCGATCGTCAGGCCATAGAGCGACAGGTGGGTCGTGCCAAAGGCGAGGGCACGGCCAAGTTCGGCCTCCCACGCGGCGACCATCTGTCCCGGCCGGTCGTAGATCAGGTCGACGCTGACGCGAGGAAAGGTTGCCTGCGCGACGTCGAGCGCGACGAGGCCGGCGCGCACGTCGTGCGGGCGGCCGAGCACGCGGAGGTCGGCGTCGTCGAGCGCCTGCAGGCCGAGGCTGACGCGGTTGACCCCGGCGGCGGCGTAGCCAGCGAAACGCGCCGCCTCGACGCTCGACGGATTGGCTTCGAGCGTGATCTCCACCGCGGCATCCTGCTGCCAGCGGGTCGTCACGGCGTCGATCACGGCGGCGACCGTGCTTGGTGCCATCAGCGACGGGGTGCCGCCGCCGAAGAAGATGCTGCCGACCGCCCGCCCGGGCGTCAGCGCCGCTTCATGGGCAATGTCGGCGAGGAGCGCGTCGCGCCACCCGGCCTCGTCGATCTCGGCGCGGACATGGCTGTTGAAGTCGCAGTACGGGCACTTGGAGACGCAGAACGGCCAGTGGACGTAGATGGCGAGCGGGTCGGTCACGGTCGCGGCGGCGGCCCGGCGGCGGCGACCGCGGCGGCGTCGATGACGACATTGTGGAACGCCGCGACCCGCCACGCCCCGTCCCGCCGCACCATCACCTGCTCAAGCCGGGTGCGGAGCCTGCCGTCGGTCAGATGCGCGGCGATCGCCGGCGGCAGGTCGCCGAAGCCGGTGCCCTCGGTCACCGTGTCGACGACCGCGACATCGGGGTGGACGAGGGCGATGTTGGCGATGGTCTGCGTCATCGTCGTGCCCCGGTAGAAGGTCGCAAAGATGTGCGCGTGCTGACCGACGAACGGTGCCCGGCCGACCGAGAACATGCCGACGATGTTGGTGAAGACGACGTCGTCGGTGACGGCGGCGGCGAACGCCTCGGCGTCGCCGGCGGCCCACGCCGCCTCCTGCGCGTCGAGGACCGCCCGAATCGCGGCATGGTCGGTGTCGGTGGTCATAGGCGGTCCTCCAGGCAGGCGGCGGTGAGCTTGGCGAAGGCGGCGGCGCGGTGGCTGATGCGGTGCTTCTCGGCCGGATCGATCTCGGCGAAGGTCGCGTCCATACCGTCGGCGACGAAGACCGGGTCGTAACCGAACCCGCGGTCGCCGCGCGGCGGCCACGTCAACGACCCCGCACACCGCCCTTCGAATACCGCCGTTTCCCCGTCGGGCCACGCCAGCGCCAGCGTGCAGACAAAGTGCGCCGCGCGCGACGCGCCCGGACCCTGCGCGGCGAGCAGGTGCTCGACCTTGGTCATCGCCAGCAGCCAGTCGCGCCCCTCCGGCGTTTCCGCCCAGTCGGCGGTGTAGACCCCCGGCGCGCCGTCGAGCGCGTCGACGCACAGCCCGCTGTCGTCGGCCAGCGCGACCAGCCCGGCCCTAGCCGCTGCAGCGCGCGCCTTGATCAGCGCGTTGCCGGCGAAGCTGTCCTCGGTCTCCGCCGGCTCGGGCAGGCCGAGGTCGCCGGCGGCGACGACGTCCATCCCGAACGGAGTCAGCAGCGCGCCGATCTCGCGGACCTTACCAGCGTTGTGCGTCGCCAGCACGAGCCGGCCCGGGGCGAGCTTGCGCATCAGCGCCCGACGGCCGCCCACTGCGCGGCGAAAATCTCGCCGCAGCCGAGGCGGGCGAGGCGGAGCATCCGCAGCAAGGCCTCCTCGTCGTAGGTCGCGCCCTCGGCCGTCGCCTGGATTTCGACGAGGCCGCCACTTGCGGTCAGGACGAAGTTGCCGTCGGTGCCCGCGGCCGAATCCTCGACATAGTCGAGGTCGAGGACGACCTGGCCGCCGTGGATGCCGCAGCTCACCGCGGCGACCTGGTCGGTCAGCGGATCGAGCGCGAGATTGTTCTTCGCCATGATCCCGTCGACCGCGAGGCGGAGCGCGACCCACGCCCCGCTGATCGAAGCCGTTCGCGTGCCCCCGTCGGCCTGGAGGACGTCGCAGTCGAGCGTGATTTGGCGCTCGCCGAGCTTCTTCAGGTCGGTCACCGCGCGGAGCGAGCGGCCGATCAGCCGCTGGATCTCCTGCGTCCGCCCCGACTGCTTGCCCTTCGCCGCCTCGCGCTGGCCGCGGGTGTGGGTCGCGCGCGGCAGCATCCCGTACTCGGCGGTGACCCAGCCCTCGCCCTTGCCGCGCAGCCACGGCGGCAGGCGTTCCTCGACCGATGCGGTGACGAGGACATGGGTGTCGCCGAACTTGACGAGGCACGACCCCTCGGCGTGGGCGGTGAAGTGCGGGACTATCTCGACCCGGCGCATGGCGTCGGGGGCGCGGCCGGAGGGGCGCATGGGCGGTTCCTTGCTTGCAGCCCCGCGCTCTACCCGCTCCCCCGGTTGAGCGAAACCCCGTCACGCTCTACAACGCGGCGATGCAGTCGCCGCCGATCACCGACCTGTCGGACCGCGCCCGCGAGGTCTTCCGCCAGATCGTCGAGTCGTACATCGAGCACGGCAGCCCGGTCGGGTCGCGGACGCTGTCGAAGCTCAGCCTGCTCGGCCTGTCGCCGGCGTCGATCCGCAACGTCATGCAGGACCTCGAGGAGCTCGGCCTCCTCGCCGCGCCGCATACCTCGGCGGGACGGCTGCCGACCGAGCTCGGCTTGCGCCTGTTCGTCGACGGCATGATGCAGACGAGCGCGCCGACCGACGCCGAGCGCGGCGCGATCGAGACCGAGGTCGGGGCCCCCGCATCGATCGCCGACATACTCGGCCGGACCACCGCCGTCTTGTCGGGCCTCAGTGCGTGCGCCGGCATCGTCCTCGTCCCTCGTCACGAGATGATCGTCCGCCAGGTCAGCTTCGTGCCGCTGGCCCCACTCCGTGCGCTGGCGGTCCTCGTTGGGGCCGATGGCTCGGTCGAGAACCGCGTCATCGACCTGCCGCCGGGGGTCCCGCCGACCGCGCTGATCGAGGCGGCGAACTACATCAACGCGCGCCTCCATGGGCTGACGCTCGCCGAGGCGGCGCTGCGTCTGCGCGAGGAGATCGACACCGACCGCGCCCAGCTCGACGCGCTGACCCGGGCGCTGGTCGAGACCGGGCTGGTCAGCTGGTCCGCCGACGGCGCGGCGCGCCCGGTCCTCATCGTCCGCGGCAGCGCGCACCTCGTCGCCGGCGACGACCTCGACCGGGTGCGGACGCTGCTCGACGACCTCGAAGGCAAGGAGGAACTCGTCCGCCTGCTCGATTCGGCGAGCGGCGGCGAGGCGTGCAAGATTTTCATCGGGGCCGAGAACAAGCTGTTCTCGCTATCGGGCTCGAGCGTTATCGCCGCGCCGTACCGTTCCGGCACCGGGCGGGTGATCGGCGTCGTCGGCGTCATCGGCCCGACGCGCTTGAATTACGCGCGCGTCGTTCCGATGGTGGATTATACCGCCAAGGCCCTCAGCAGGTTGATCGCATGACCCCCGATACCGACACCACCGCCGACATCCTTCCCGACGACAGCGTCCATAGTGGCGTCAGCGAGGCCGAGAGTGGCCCGCCTGACCTGTCGGCCGAGGTCGTCCGCCTGACCGACGAGGTCGCTGGGCTGCGCGACCGCCTCCTCCGCGCCGCCGCCGAGACCGAGAACGTCCGCCGCCGCCTCGAGCGCGAGAAGACCGACGCCTCGACCTACGCGGTGACCGGCTTCGCCCGCGACCTGCTCGGCGTCGCCGACAACCTCGCCCGCGCCGTCGCCGCGCTGCCGACCGACGTCGCCGGCTTCGACGCGGTCAAGACCGGAATCGCCGCGACCGAGCGCGAGCTGACCACCGTCCTCAGCCGCCACGGCATCGCCCGGGTCGAGGCGGGCGGCAAGCTCGACCCCAACCGCCACCAGGCGATGCTCGAGGTCGACAGCGACGCGCACGAGCCCGGCAGCATCGTCGCCGAGCTCCAGGCCGGCTACACGATCAAGGACCGCCTGCTCCGCCCGGCGTTGGTCAGCGTCGCCAAGGCGAAGACCGGCGATCCGGCGAGCGACGCGGCCTAGACCGGGGGGCGGGGGCATGATCATTCTGATCGCGCGGTGCGAGATCGATCCCGCGGCGCTGCCCGGGCTCAAGCCGCTGCTCGACCGAACGATGCGGCTGACGTGGGACGAATCGGACTGCCTCAGCTATTCGATCGCTTTCGAGAACGAGGCAAAGGGCGTCGTTACCATCGTCGAGCGCTGGCGGAGCGAAGCGGCGCTGCTCGATTACCTCGCGACACCGGCGATGCTCGAGTTTCACGACGCGTTGCAAGCGGCGCTGATTGATCTCGATGCGAAAATCTACGATGTCGCCGGTGAACGCCCGCTGCCGCCGCCGATCCGCGTACCGCGACTGGCACTCATCGAGCGTTGACCCAAGCGAGCGCGACTCGCGCCGGAGGCATCCCGTCGACGATGGTTGCGCGGTCGGTGCGGCCACGAACGTTGGCGGCCAAACCTGGCAGTACGCAAATCCTATGAAGTATAGGCCCGTGAGGAAAATCTAATTCGTCGTCCCGGCGACCAATCCCTTAGAGGCGACGAACAATTCATAATTTCGATCGAAACGAAATCCTACGAAGGCGAACCGATCCTACAAGACGCTGAATACGACCGTGCGGCTTGCCGCCCGGTCGTAATCGGCGCCTGCTCCCGACAATGAGAAAGATCCGTCCCCCATTGGCGACCTGACGGTTTTACCGCATCGACCAGCGTGTAGGACGGCAATTTCGCGGCGTCATTCCGCCTTGGCGTTGACCGCGGTTTCGGCGAGCTTGGTCGCGAATTCGTCACCGCCGTAGATTTCCTTGGTCGCGTCGCTCAGCTTCATCGCCGCGTCGACCTCACCGAGTGCCTTGGCATACGCCGCCGCGGTGCCGAAACCGGCGATCCCGTAGTGGGTCATCCGCTGGTATTGCGCGATCAGCTGCGCGTCGAGCACCGGCCCCTCCTCGGGGGCCTCGCTGCCGAGGCAATGCTTGGTCGCCTCGGCAACGAGGCCCTCCATGCCCTTGCAATGCTCCTTCTTGACCTTTTCGCCGGCGGCCTCGATCAGCTCCTTCAGCGTGTCGGTATGCGCGGCGATGCCGACGACCGCCTTCTCGAACATCGCGGCAAGCCCGGCATCGGTCGCCTTGTCGGCCATCTTCTTGACGACCTTGGTCATCTGGTCGTTCGCCGACCACAGGTCCTTCATCTCCTCGACGTACAGGTCGTTGAGGTCCTCGGGGGCATCCGACATCGCTTGTCTCCACAATAGCTTGCGTCAGACAGCGGTCGGGGCGGAGCGAGGTTCCGTCGCGGGCCGGAACGGGATTAGTTTCCGGTAGGCGTCCAGCCCCGGCGCGCCCGCGACCCGCGCGCCCGCGGCGAGCAGATAGGCGTCGGCGACGATCGAGGCCTGCTGCTCGATGCCATAGGCGGCGAACGCCTTGTCCGGCGTCAGCGGCAGGTAGGCATAGGGCGCGAACGGCCGCCGCGCGAGCACGAGGTTCACCCCTGCTGCCGCTGCCAGACGTGGGTCAGCTCGTGGACGAGGAGCGCGCGGCTGGCGAGGCCGGCGGCCGCGAAGTCATCGCGCCACTCGATCCCGCGCGGATGGAACCAGACGTGGCCGTCGGGGGCCATGACGACGTGGCGCGGCTGGAACGGAAACCACTTGCCGCGGCGGAGCGTGACCGGGCCCGGGTCGAGCGCCGCGCCGAAGACGCTTGCCGCGATTGCGCGCTCACCCGGGGTCAGCGGCCGGGCGTGGTGGACGCGCGGCACGTCACATTGCCATCCCGGGCATGGCGTCGGTTCCGGCGGCGACGGTCGCGGTCACCCGGACGACCGTGCCGTCGGCGAAGTCGAAGGCCAGCGGGATCGTCCCGCCGGGACGGACGCTCGGCGGCAGGCCGAACAACATCAGATGGCGGTCGCCGCCTGCCGCGAACGCCGCCGTCGCCCCGGCGGCGACGCGGACCGCCGGCAGCCGGTCCATCCGCATCACG
>CAHJWT010000104.1 GCA_903643075.1 Sphingomonadaceae bacterium
GGGCGGTGTCGCCGGCCGCGCCGAGCGCGTCGCCGACCAGGGGGCCGACCTCGCCTAAGTCGCCGAGATCGCTCGGCGCGGCGACCGGGGCCGGCCGCAGCAGCCCCTCGCGGGTCAGCGCGGTCACCATGAAGCGGTGCCACAGCTTCGCCGGCACCGTCCCGCCGACGACCGCGCCGGTCATCGGGCTGTTGTCGTCGTTCCCCACCCACACCCCGACGACGAGATCGCCGGCGAAGCCGACGAACAGCGCGTCGCGGTGGTTCTGCGTCGTCCCCGTCTTGCCGTAGGTCGGCAGCGGCAGCAGCGCCGCCTGCCCCGTCCCGTGGCGCACCGCCGACTGGAGCAACTCGAGCATCGGCGCGCGCTCGGGCCACGGCTGCACCGCCGACACCGCGCTGGCGATGCGGTCGCTCCACCCCCGCGGCCGCGGCTGCGCCAGCCCGGCCGGCTTGACCGGGTACGCGCCATTCGCCACCGCCGCGTAGGCCGCGGTCAGCTCGACCAGCGGCACCCCCGACGTGCCGAGCGCGAGCCCCTCGTAGTTCGACAGCGGCACCGTCACCCCGAGCAGCCGCGCCTGCTTCCTCACCGCTTCGACCCCGACCTGCTGCGTGATCTTCGCCGCGGCGACGTTCGACGACGCGGCGAAGGCGGTGGCGAGGCTGATCCGGCCGCGGTACTTGCCCTCGTCGTTCTTCGGCGACCAGTCGCCGATTGTCGTCGGCGCATCGTCGATCGTCGTCCCGGTCGTCATGCCCGAGTGGAGCGCGGCGAGGTAGACGAACAGCTTGAAGCTCGACCCCGGCTGGCGGAGCGCCTGGGTCGCGCGGTTGAACGGCGTCGCGCGGTAGTCGGCCCCGCCGACCATCGCCACCACGCGCCCATCGCGGCGCATTGCGACGAGCGCGGCCTGGTGGACGTTCGCGCCGCGCATCGCGCCGAGCGTCTCGGCGACGGCGCTCTCGGCGGTGCGCTGGAGGCCGGGATCGAGCGTCGTCGCCACCGCGACGTCGCCGTACTGCGCCGCGTCGATCGACGCGCGCGCCTGCGGCAGGACCCAGTCGGCGAAGTACGATCCACTCGGCAGGCTCTCGCGACCGCGCACCACGCGTGCCGGGGCGACGTGGCTGGCCTGGTTTGCGGTCAGCGCGCTGTTCGCCACCATCGCGCCGAGGACGACACGCTCGCGCTCCTGCGCGGCGGCGAGGTGGCGGACGGGATCGAGCCGCGATGGGGCCTGGACCAGTCCGGCGAGCATCGCCGCCTGACCGACGGTCAACTGGGCGGGCGAGCGGTCGAAATAGACCCGCGCGGCGGCGCGCAGGCCGTACGCGCCCTCGCCGAAATAAACGCTCGAGAGGTAGCGGCTGAGGATCTGGTCCTTGGTCAGCCGGCTCTCGAGATAGAAGGCGATGATGACTTCCTGCAGCTTGCGCTTGATCGTCCGGTCGCCGGTCAGGAAGCTCGTCTTGGCGAGCTGCTGGGTCAGCGTCGACCCGCCCTGGGCGACGCCGCCGGCCTCGGCGTTCCTGAACAGCGCGCGGGCGATGCCCTGCGGGTCGATGCCCCAGTGGTGGTAGAAGCGCCGGTCCTCGATCGCGACGATCGCGGCGGGGACGTATTTCGGCAGTTCGGCGATGGTGACCGGGGCCTCCTTGTAGTCGCCGCGCCGCGCGATAGGGTTCCCGGCGTCGTCGAGGAGGACGAGGCTGGGGTTCTTCAGCGGTTCGAGCGCCCGGCCGAGCGGCGCGGTGACGACGAGCCAGACGCCGAGCGCGATCAGCGTGACGACGAGGACGAGGAGGATCAGCTTCCACCAGCGGCGGAGGAAGCCGCGGCGGCGGGGGAGCGGGACGCCCGGCGGCAGCGGCGGCCGGCCGTGGTCGTAGGCGGCAATGAGCGCGTCGATCCGCGCGCGGCGCGCGGCGTCCTCCTCGGCGTAGAGGGAGGTCACTTTTCCCTCTCCCCTCGGGGGAGAGGGACGGCGCGGCACGCGCCAGGGTGAGGGTGAGTGCGAGAGGCTAACGCCGGACGCACCCTCACCCTGGTCGCGCAAGGGCGCGACCGTCCCTCTCCCTCGAAGGGAGGGGGAAATGTCACGCCCGCTCCCGCGTCGCGGTGAACCTCACCCCCGGCTCGCGCTGCGCGGTATAGTTCAGCTCCCACGCGTCGCGCGCCATGAACACCGGCGCGCCGTCGCGGTCCTCGGCCATCGCGCTCTTGTGCTCGTCGACGAAGGTCTTGAGCTTGGCCGGGTCGTCGGCGGCGAGCCAGCGCGCGGTGTCGAACGGCGACGGCTCGATGCCGGCGTCGACCTTGTATTCGGCGTCGAGCCGGCTGATCAGCACTTCCAACTGCAACTGCCCGACGACGCCGACGATCCACTGCGCGCCGATCAGCGGCTTGAACAGCTGCGTCACCCCCTCCTCGGCCATGTCGGTCAGCGCCGTGCGGAGCTGTTTGGCGCGGGTCGGGTCGCCCAAGCGGACGCGCTTCAGGATTTCTGGCGCGAAGTTGGGGATGCCGGTGAAGGTCAGCGCCTCGCCCTCGGTCAGCGTGTCGCCGACGCGGAGTACGCCGTGGTTGGGGATGCCGATGATGTCGCCGGGGAAGGCTTCGTCGGCGATCTCGCGGTCGGCGGCAAAGAAGAAGATCGGCGAGTTGATCGCGATGACCTTGCCCGTCGATACCTGCTTCAGCTTCATGCCGCGGCGGAAACGGCCCGAGCAGACGCGGAAAAAGGCGATACGGTCGCGGTGCTGCGGGTTCATGTTCGCCTGGACCTTGAACACGAACCCGGTCACCGCCGCCTCGTCGGGGGTCACGTCGCGCGGGATGGCGTGCTGGATGCGCGGCGGCGGCGCGTAGGCGGCGAGCGCGTCGATCAAGTCGCCGACGCCGAAGTCCTTGAGCGCCGAGCCGAACAGCACCGGCGTCAGCGCGCCTCGCCGATAGAGGTCGGGATCGAGGTCGGCGAAACCGCCCAGCGCAAGCTCGGCCTGCTCGCGGAACGTCGCCAGTTCGTCCGCCGGGACGTGATCGGCGAGCCTCGGATCGTCGATGCCGGCGAACTGGGTCACCGCGCCGCTCGTCCGGCTGTCGCCCTCCGGCACCGTCAGGGTGTTCCGGCGAAGGTCCCACACCCCGCGGAACTGGCCGCCCATCCCGACCGGCCACGTCAGCGGGACGACGTCGAGGGCGAGCTGGTCGGCGATCTCGTCCAAAAGCGCGAACGGATCGCGCCCCTCGCGGTCGACCTTATTGACGAAGGTGATGATCGGCACGTCCCTCAGCCGACACACCTCGAACAGCTTGCGCGTTTGTGCCTCGATCCCGCGCGCGGCGTCGATGACCATGACCGCGCTGTCGACCGCGGTCAGCGTACGGTAGGTGTCCTCGCTGAAATCCTCGTGACCCGGCGTGTCGAGCAGGTTGAACACCAGCCCGTCGGCCTCGAAGGTCATCACCGAACTGGTCACGCTGATCCCGCGCTGCTGCTCGATCTTCATCCAGTCCGACCGCGCGCGCCGCGCGTTGCCGCGCGCGCGGACCTCGCCGGCGGCATGGATCGCGCCGCCCGACAGCAACAGCTTTTCGGTGAGCGTCGTCTTGCCCGCGTCGGGGTGCGAGATGATCGCGAAGGTGCGGCGCGCAGATGGAACGTCGGGGGCGGGCATGGTGCGCTATGTGGCGAGTTTCACGAAGGGCGGCAACACTCACGCTGTCACCTCCGCTTTCGCGGGACTGACAGGATTACGCCCGCGCCCAACCGCCCCGATCCCGCGTCAATCGCCGCTTGGCGGCGACTCGACACTTTGTTACAGTGTTGCATCCACGGGGAGCGGGGAGTTTCCGGTGCGGAGTCAACGCCTTCTGATCGGAGTCTGCGGGGCGGTCGCAACCGCCGCGCCCACCCACGCCGCCAGCCTCTATGCCGTCCCCAAATATGCCGCGATGCTGATCAACGCGCAGACCGGCGAGGTGCTCTATGCGCGCCAGGCCGACGCGCCGCGCTATCCGGCGTCGATCACCAAGGTGCTGACGCTGTATCTCGCCTTCGACCGGCTGGCGAAGGGAACGCTCCACGAGGGCGACGCGATCGTCGTCTCGAAGCACGCCGCGGCGCAGAAGCCGTCGAAGCTCGGCCTCAAGCCCGGCTCGACGATCGCGCTGAAGAACGCGATCGACATCATCGCGACCAAGAGCGCCAACGACATCGCGGTCGCACTCGCCGAGCACATCGCCGGGTCGGAAACGGCATTCGCCGCGCAGATGACCGCGACCGCGCACCGCCTCGGCATGGCGTCGTCGCAGTTCGTCAACGCCACCGGCCTGCCCGACGCGCGCCAGCTCACCACCGCGCGTGACATCGCGACGCTCAGCCGCGCCGTCGTCCGCGATTTCCCTCAATTCTACAAGGTGTTCAGCCAGGTCGCGGTCGATTACGAGGGTCGGACGATCGAGAACCACAACCACCTGCTGACGACGCTGCCCGGGGTCGACGGGATCAAGACCGGGTTCACCAGCGCCGCCGGTTTCACGCTGACCGCGAGCATGGCGCAGAACGGGACGCGGCTGATTGCGGTCGTTCTCGGCGGGCCGAGCCGGCTGGCGCGCGACGGCAACGTCACCAACCTGCTCGACACCGGCTTCTACGTGATGAACGCGCGCGCCCACGGCGAGAACACGACCGTCGCCGCCAACCTCGCCGAGCCCGACGACCTGAGTGACGGGACGATGGCCGGGCTGTCGGAGACCGCGGTCGGCGACAGCCCGAGCCTGGCGCTCGCGACGCGGGGGCCGGCGAAGACGACGCGCAGCTGGTGAGCGGCGCGGACGGGGGCGATGGCCGCCGCCGGATCGCGGGCCGCTCGCCGTACGAGGACCTGATCGGCTATTCGCGCATGGTCGCCGATGCCGACGGCTGGATATTCGTCTCGGGCTCGACCGGGACCGATCCCGCCACCGACATCCTGCCCGAAGGTGTCGAGGCACAATGTGCGAACACGCTGGCGACGATCGCGGCGGCATTGGCGGCGGCGGGAGCGACCTTCGCCGACGTGCGCCGCGTCCGCTACATCCTCGCCGACCGCGCCGACTTCGAACCGTGCTGGCCGCAGCTCCGCGCCGCGTTCGGCGACGCGCTGCCGGCGGCGACGATGCTCGTCGCCAGCCTGATCGATCCGCGGATGAAAATCGAGATCGAGGTGACGGCGCGGATCGACCGACGCCAATGATCGGTACATTGTCATCCCCGCGGAAGCGGGGACCCAGCCTCGGGCGGCATGATCGTCGCTGACCGATGACCCGCCACGCCGCCTTCGCCCCCGTCGTCGATGCGCGGACCCGGGTTATCGTCCTCGGCAGCCTGCCCGGCGCGGCGAGCCTTGCCGCGGCGCGCTACTATGCCCATCCACAGAACCAGTTCTGGCGGCTTGCCGGCGGCGCGATCGGCGTCGACCTCACAAGCCTCGCCTACCCTGACCGCCTTGCTGCGTTGCTAGCGAACGGCATCGGACTATGGGACGTGGTGGCCAGTGCGACGCGCATCGGCAGCCTCGATGCGGCGCTCCGTGCAGTCGAGGCCGCCGACCTTGCCGCGCTGGTTGCGACGCTGCCGGCGCTGCGTCTGGTCGCATTCAATGGACGAAAGGCGGGTGCGATCGGCGCGCGTGCTTTGCCGCCAACGGTGCCGCACATGGTCCTGCCGTCAAGCAGTCCGGCGTACACTCTTGCGTTCGCCGCCAAGGCGTCGGCTTGGGCGCGTCTGACTGTGCCGCCTGCTCAAAGACGCGATGACATCTGCGCTGCACCCTGACCGACTGTGAGCGCCTGCTGCCGCCGACGCGTCGCAAGGCCGATGGCACCGAACCCGACGACCATCAGCGTCCACGTCAATGGTTCCGGGACCGCTCCGGCGACCGACGCGATCGTCAGCGTCCCGTTGCCAAAGAATGGATTGACGAGGACATAGGATCCGGGCGTGAACATCGGTGCCGCCGCGGTGCCGGTGAACAGCGTCGGCGACAGGAACTGCGTGAACCCGATGCCGGGCGCAACAACGTTGAAGTTGGCGAAAAAGCCGCTGCCGAAGCTGATCGTCGAGGCGACGCCAGCCACACCGGCGAACGTTCCGGCGACATTGTTAAAGCCGAACTGCTCCGACCCGAGAAACGAAGTCGCGAAATCGGGGATCGGGTTCGAGTCGAGTTGGAACAGCGCGGTGCCTGACGGGCCAGAGAAGTCGAACGACAGCGGCACCGCTGCGACCGGCGCGCTCAAAATGGTCGAGGCGGCAATACCCGCCATCAAACAAAGCCGGATATTCATGGGTCGGTCCACCCTCTTAAAGCAACAAATAAGGGAATGCCGCCTCGATCACCGACTACCCGCAGCTGTAAATACATTCTGAAAGCATTGGTTTCATGAATTTTCACGTTCATTAAGATTTTGGTGCCGCGGTCGGCCGCGCGCGCCGGGGCGGGCTGCCAGCCCCAGTTGGGTGCCGCCTCGCCTCGCCGGCGTACCCCTCGTATGACTCCCTTCACCGCCCTATGTGATCGTTTTGCCGTAGGACAGCCGCGCATGCGCCTCAGCATCCTCGACCAGTCGCCGATCGCCGACGGTGCGACCGCCGCGCAGGCGTTGGTCAACAGCATCGACCTCGCGCGCGCCGGCGAGGCGTTCGGCTATCACCGCTACTGGGCGGCCGAGCACCATGCGTCGCCGGCGCTTGCCGGGGCCGCACCCGAGGTGCTGCTCGCCGCGGTCGGCGCGGCGACCGCGACGATCCGGCTTGGGAGCGGCGGGATCATGCTGCCGCACTATTCCCCGCTGAAGGTCGCCGAGAGCTTCAGCCTGCTTGCCGGGCTATACCCCGGCCGGGTCGACCTCGGCCTCGGCCGCGCGCCGGGGAGCGACCAGCGCACCGCCTTCGCCCTCCAGCGCGACCGGCGGCAGGCGAGCCCAAACGACTTCCCAAACCAGCTCGCCGAACTGCTTGGCTATCTCGAAGACGACCTGCCCGCCGGCCACCCGTTCGCCGGGCTGGCGAAGACGCTTCCCGGCGCGCCCGAACGTCCTGACGTGTGGTTGCTCGGCTCATCGCCCGACAGTGCGGCGTGGGCGGCGGAGGCCGGGCTGCAGTACTGCTTCGCCGACTTCATCAACAGCGACGGCGCGGGGATCGCGGCGCGGTACACCCACGCCTTCCGGCCGGGGATACGCGGCGCGCGGCCCTACTCGATGGTCGCGCTGTGGACGATGTGCGCCGACACCGACGCCGAGGCCGAGCGGCTGGCGACGAGCAGCCGGATGATGCTCGCGCACCTGCTCCAGGGCGTCCTCATCCCCGTGCCGAGCCCCGAGACGGCGGCGGCGTGGCTCGCGGCCAATCCCGCCGCCGCTCAGCGTCGCGGCCGGCGGATGATCGTCGGGTCGCCGGCGACCGTCCGCGCTGGGATCGAAGCGGCGGTCGCCGAGTACGGCGCCGACGAGGCGATGCTGGTCAACATCGTCCACGACCACGCCGCGCGGGTGCGGAGCTACGAGCTCGTCGCGCGCGTGTTCGGGTTACGCGAGGAGTCGCGGCTGGCGGCGTGACTTCTCCCCTCCGGCTTACGGGTGGGATCGGGGGTGAGCAGTCGCGGCCACTCGCATCCTCACCCCCGGGCCGCGGGCTTCACCCGCGTCTCGCCCCTCCCGCAAGCGGGAGGGTAAGTCGGTTGACTCCGCCGCCTCGCCCCGCTTGATGCCCGGCATGGGGGAACGCATCCGGGTCCTGGCGATCGCGAGCGGCGGCGGCCACTGGGTCCAGCTGCTGCGGCTGGGTCCGGCATGGGACGGGTGCGACGTGACCTATGCCACCGTCCACGCCGACAGCGCGGTCGACGTCGCGCCGGCCAAGCTGCTGACCTTCACCGACGCGTCGCGCAAGGACTGGTGGCGGCTGGCCCGCGTTGCCGCCGAGATGGCGGCGATCGTCGCCCGCGTCCGGCCGCAGGTGGTGATCACCACCGGGGCCGCGCCGCCGCTGTTCGCGCTGCTGTTCGCCCGCGCGGCCGGGGCGCGGACCCTGTGGGTCGACAGCATCGCCAACGGCGAGGTGCTGTCGTCGTCGGGCAAGCTCGCGCGGCGGGTGGCGACGACGCGGGTGACGCAGTGGCCCGAGCTAGCGGGCGACGGCGTCGGCTATTGGGGCAGCGTCCTGTGACGGGCGGGGTGTTCGTCTCGACCGGCTCGATGATGCCGTTCGACCGACTGATCCGCGCGATGGACGACTGGGCCGCCGTGCATCCGGCGACCCCGGTTACCTTCCAGATCGGCAAGGGGGCGTACGAGCCGCGGCACGGCGCGTTCGTCCGGCTGATGCCGGTCGCGGCGTACCGCGAGCGGCTGGCGGCGGCGGCGCTGTTCGTCGCCCACGCCGGGATGGGGTCGATCATCGCCGCGATCGAGGCGGGCAAGCCGCTCGTCATGCTGCCGCGGCTGAAGACGCTCGGCGAGCACAACACCGACCACCAGCTGGCGACGGCGGCGACGATCGGCGCGCGCGGGGGGCTCCACGTCGCCGCGCGCGAGCGCGACCTCGGCCCGCTGCTCGACCAGCTGGTG
>CAHJWT010000105.1 GCA_903643075.1 Sphingomonadaceae bacterium
GACGATCCGCTCAAGCCGGTCGGGCCGCCGGTCGCGCTCGAGCGGACGCCGCGGCTCGACTTCGGCGCGCTCGAGGATGCGAGCGACGCGCTGACCGCGAGCGCTGCGCGCTTCGACGCCGCGCTGGGCGCTGCGGCGAAGAACGGGGCGACGCCGTCGCCGGCGGCCCGCGCCAGGGTCAACGCGATGCTGCGCGACATCGACGCGCTGCTCCTGTCCGACCGCGGCCTGCCGACGCGGCCGTGGTTCCGGAACCTGATCTACGCGCCGGGCAAGTTCACCGGCTATGGTGCCAAGACGCTGCCGGGCGTCCGCGAGGCGATCGAGGAGCGCCGCTTCGCCGACGCGCGCGCGTTCATCGGCCTGACCGCGACAGCGCTGACCGCGTACGCGGCGCGGCTCGATGCGGCGACGGCGTTGTTGAAGTGAGATCCTCCCCGCCCCGCGGGGAGGTGGCACGGCGTAGCCGTGACGGAGGGGCGTTGGATCAAGTGGCAGCTGCCTCTCGCCCGACCGCCCCGCCGACGCTTCGTGCCACCTCCCCGCGAGCGGGGAGGATCGACGGCCGCAGCCTGCCATGACCCCCACCACCCCCTTCGCCACCTTCGAGGCGGTCGATATCCGCGTCGGCACGATCGTCGCGGCCGAGGCCTTTCCGCAGGCGAGGAAACCCGCGTTCAAGCTGACGATCGACTTCGGCCCCGACATCGGCATCAAGCGGTCGAGCGCGCAGATCACAGCCCACTACACCCCCGGCGATCTGGTCGGCCGCCAGGTCGCCGCGGTGGTCAACTTCGCCCCGCGCCAGATCGGCCCGTTCATGTCGGAGGTGCTGACGCTGGGGTTTCCCGACGCCGACGGCGCGGTGGTCCTATTCGCGCCCGACCAGACGGTCCCGAACGGCGGACGGCTGTTCTAAGACCCTCTCCCTGGGGGAGAGGGAGGGGCCCGCGCGCCTCTTCGGCGCGTGGGAGGGTGAGGGGTGGTCGCCGCGTAGCGACGTACGCCTCCGCCGGACCGACCGCCCCCACCCGGGCCGCCGCAAGAGCGGCGTCTCTCGACCTCTCCCCTCCAGGGGGAGGTGGGCGCGCTAGTCGACCACGTTGCTTCGTACGAAGGCGTGTCCTACCTCCCCCTCATGACCACCTACGACCACGACCTCTTCGTCATCGGCGCCGGCTCGGGCGGCGTCCGCGCCGCGCGGATCGCCAGCGGCCACGGCGCGCGCGTCGCGGTCGCCGAGGAGCACCGCGTCGGCGGCACCTGCGTCATCCGCGGCTGCGTGCCGAAGAAGCTTCTCGTCTACGGCTCGCACTTCGCCGAGGACCTCGTCGACGCGCGCCGTTTCGGCTGGACAATCGGCGACAAGGGATTCGACTGGCCGACGCTGCGCGACAACGTCCTCCACGAGGTCGACCGCCTCAACGGCATCTACAAGGAGACGCTCGCCAACCATGATGTCGAGCTGTTCCACACCCGCGCCGAGTTGCTCGACGCGCACACCATTCGCCTCGCGCCAACCGGCGATACCCCCGAGCGGACGGTCAGCGCCGACAAGATGCTGATCGCGACCGGGGCGCGGCCGCTCGTCCCCGACCTGCCGGGGGCCGAGTACGGCATCACCTCGAACGAGGTCTTCCACCTCGAGCGGCTGCCGAAATCGCTGGTCATCGCCGGCGGCGGCTACATCGCCAACGAATTCGCCGGCATCTTCCACGAACTCGGTGTCAAGGTGACTTTGGTCAACCGGGGCGACACCATTCTCCGCGGCTACGACCAAGCGCTGCGCGACCGCCTGCTCCAGATCTCGATGACCAAGGGCATCCGCTTCGTCTTCAACTGCGACGTCGAGCGGATCGACCAGACCAATTCGGGCATCAAGGTCGTCGTCAAGGGCGACGATCCGGTCGAGGCCGAGATGCTGCTGTGGGCGATCGGCCGCCGGCCGAACGTCGAGGGGCTGGGCCTCGACGCCGCCGGCGTCGCACTCACCGACCAGCACGCCGTTGCCGTCGACGCGGACAGCCGGACCAACGTCGACACCATCTGGGCGGTCGGCGACGTCACCGACCGCATCCAGCTGACCCCGATCGCGATCCGCGAGGGCCACGCCTTCGCCGACTCGGTGTTCGGCGGTACCCCGACACGCGTCGATTACGACTGCGTGCCGAGCGCGGTCTTCTCCAACCCGCCGATCGCGAGCGTCGGCCTGACCGAGGCGCAGGCGAAGAACCGCCACGGTCCGGTCAAGGTGTTCACCAGCGACTTCCGGCCGATGAAGAACGTGCTGGCCGGGCGGAACGAGCGGTCGCTGTACAAGCTCGTCGTCGACGCCGCGACCGACCGCGTCCTCGGTGCGCACATGATCGGCCCCGACGCGCCGGAAATTCTTCAGGCGCTGGCGGTCGCGGTAAAGGCCAGGCTGACCAAGGCGGCGTTCGACGAGACGGTCGCGCTCCATCCGACGATGGCGGAGGAACTGGTGCTGATGCGGTGAGCGCCGGCGCGGCCGCGCGCAGCGAGCACGCCGCAGGCGCGCACAGCAGCGCACGGACTCGCGCCCAGCCGGCCGGCGGGGCGGCGGCGGAGGGCCGCTGGACCCGTCCGACGCTGGGCGCGGCTTTGCCGCGACTCTCGTCTCCCAACTTAGTCCGACATGTTTTCTGTTCGCGGCTTCGCGGCTTCGTGTGACCCCTTCTTCCGCGGTGTGGCCGAGGCAGAATTTTCCACACGAAGCCACGAAGCCACGAAAAAGGGCTGTCCTACAGGCTTCGACTTGCGTTAGCCTCGGCCGAGTCGCCAGTGGGTGGCAGACTTGTTCTTTCTCATCGTCGGTCTTCGCGTTGGCGCCGGGCACGACGATTCAACGGATTTGCGGTACCGCCACAGTACTGCCGTGACGATCCCCGTGACGATGTCGTCACGGGGATCGTCACGGCATGGGGCCGGTCCGACCGCGCGAAAAGCACGTTGTGGGTGTAAACTTCGCTTATTTGTTAACTTTCAGAAAGGTTCGCCGCGCGTCGCCGTCCTTGTCATCGGTCCCCAATTCGGGCCATGACGCGTGCGATGACGCCCTGGACCCCCGACACGTGGCGTGGCCACGAGGCGCGGCAGCTGCCGGTCTATCCCGACGCGGCGGCGCTCGCCGCCGTCGAGACCGAGCTCGGCAGCTATCCGCCGCTGGTCTTCGCCGGCGAGGCGCGCGACCTGACCGCGCAGCTCGCCGAGGTCGCGGCGGGCGACGCCTTCCTCCTCCAGGGCGGCGACTGCGCCGAGAGCTTCGCCGACTTCCACCCCAACACCATCCGCGACACCTTCCGCGTCCTCCTCCAGATGGCGGTCGTCCTAACCTTCGCGTCGAAGCTGCCGGTGGTGAAGGTCGGGCGGATGGCGGGACAGTTTGCCAAGCCGCGCTCGGGCGACACCGAGACGGTCGGCGCCGAGACGCTGCCGAGCTACCGCGGCGACAACATCAACGGCACCGAGTTCACCGCCGCGGCGCGGACCCCCGACCCGGCGCGGATGCTCCGCGGCTACATGCAGTCGGCGGCGACGCAGAACCTGCTCCGCGCCTTCGCCGGCGGCGGCTACGCCTCGCTCCACCAGGTCCACAAGTGGAACCTCGACTTCGCCGGCCGGTCGCTGTGGAGCGAGCAGTACCAGGCGCTCGCCGACCGCATCGGCGAGGCGCTCGACTTCATGGCGGCGTGCGGCCTCAGCCCCGAGACCGTGCCGCAGCTCAAGGCGACGAGCTTCTTCACCAGCCACGAGGCGCTGCTCCTCCCCTACGAGCAGGCGCTGACCCGGCGCGACAGCCTGACCGGCGACTGGTACGACACTAGCGCCCACATGCTGTGGATCGGCGACCGGACGCGCTTCGCCGGCAGCGCCCACGTCGAGTTCCTCCGCGGCGTCGGCAACCCGCTCGGGCTGAAGGTCGGGCCGTCGATCACGGTCGACGACCTGCTGCGTCTGGTCGACACGCTCAACCCGGCAAACGTCCCCGGCCGGCTGACGCTGATCGCCCGCTTCGGCGCGAGCGAGGTCGAGGCGCACCTGCCCCGCCTCGTCCGCGCCGTCGCGCGCGAGGGCCGCAGCGTCGTATGGTCGTGCGACCCGATGCACGGCAACACGGTCAAGGCTCCCGGCGGCTATAAGACCCGCCCGTTCGACCTGATCCTGCGCGAGGTGCGGAGCTTCTTCGCCATCCACCGCGCCGAGGGCACCCACGCCGGCGGCATCCACGTCGAGATGACCGGGCAGGACGTCACCGAGTGCACCGGCGGCGCGATCGGGGTGACCGACGAGGGGCTCGCCGACCGGTACCAGACGCAGTGCGATCCGCGCCTCAACGCGAGCCAGGCGCTCGAGCTCGCCTTCCTTCTCGCCGACAGCCTCAAGGCCGAGCGCACCGCCCCGGGCGGCGCGTTGGTGGCGGCGTAAGGTCCTGCGTCAGACTTGACGGCAGGCGGGCCGGGCCTTTAAGACGCCCTCGCTCGGCCCCTTCGTCTAGCGGTTAGGACGCGGCCCTCTCACGGCTGAAGCACGGGTTCGATTCCCGTAGGGGTCACCAAATCCGCTCAAGCTCCGGATTTGACGGATAAATTATGGCAGGTGCGCCTTTGCGCGATGCGCGGTGGTCCATGAACGTGGTCCATCAAATCTGATCGCCGCCGTATTCCGGCGCGAGATCGATGCCTGCGCGGAGGCGGCGGCCAGTCTTCAGACGGACTGCGAGCCTTTCGACGCGCTCAAGTTGGATACAGCGGCTGTCGGCTTTCTTTGCCACCAAGCGCGGGCTAACCGGCGCGCTCCATTCAGGTGAGCCCGCTTATGCGGCGCTGCCCGCCACTTCGATGCTTACCTTCGTCCTGCCCTCGAAGCCCTTCTCACGTCGGCAATCGCCGTCGGCGAAATCCAGTCGGCCATCAGGGCGATGACCTTCTCTTGGCGATCGCGCGCCTATCCATTCTCGATGCCGGCAAGCCCGCACAGGTTCAGCGCATGGTTGCGCTACTTGCTAACGGCTCCGCAATGGCGACGGTGGCTGAAGCGGCGTTATCGGTAAAGGACTGAAGATGAACAGGCGACCGCTTACTGCCCAAAAGGACATGTTCGAAGCCGCCCTGAATGTGCGTTCGTCAGGTACGGCGGGCCATCTCTGAAAACTCCGTTTCCCACGCTTTGGCCGCTACCTCTGGACCGACAATGACGTGCCACGTCCTCTCCGACGAGCGCACGGCTCCTCGGCCAGTTGCGGTGGCGGCGACGGCATCGACGTGCGCTTCGTTATGAACCGAAACGATGAGGCGACTGGAAACCGCTTGTATCGCTCTGACATTGGCAATCCCACCAAACGAAGTCAGCAACGCCGCCAAGAACGAGTGGTCAGTCTCGACCGTCACCGCGCTGAGCAGCGTTCGCGCCAACGTGTCAGCGGCCGGGCCGACGACGACCTGCACGGTATCGGCCGATGGGCGAATGACGCCCCGTGCACCAAGCCGCTTCAGCGCCGCGTCATCGACCGCCGTCTGGTCGCGGACGATCAGGCGAAGGCGCGTCGTGCAGGCATCGATCGCCACGAGGTTCGCCGCTCCGCCCAGCGCGGCGATCATCGCCACCGCGTCGCTGCCGACAGATGCGGCCGGTGTCGGAGCGGTGGCGACGGCCTCGCGCCCCGGGGTCCGCAGGTCGAAGCGGACGACGATCCAGCGGAACAGCCCGTAATAGACCGCTGCATAAACGAGGCCGACCGGTATCAGCAGCAGCGGCCGCGTCGCCCGGCCGAAGTTCAAGCCGTAATCGAGCAGCCCGGCGGAGAAGCCGAAGCCGAGTTTAACCCCGAGCGCATCCATGATCATCATCGCGGCCCCGGTCAGGACCGCGTGCAGCACGAACAGTGCGGGCGCGAGGAACATGAAGGTGAACTCGATCGGCTCGGTAACGCCGGTCAGCATCGCCGTCAGCGCGAGCGACAAAAACAGGCCGCCGACCTCGGCTCGCCGCGCGGGGGCGGCGGCGTGGTACATCGCGAGGCATGCTGCCGGCAGCCCGAAGATTATCACCGGGAAGAAGCCGGCCATGAAGCTGCCGGCGGTCGGATCACCGGCGAAGAAGCGGTTGAGGTCGCCGGTCGCGCCGTGGAAGCTGCCGAGGATGAACCAGACGACGTTGTTGAGGATGTGGTGCAGCCCCGTCACCAACAGCAGCCGGTTGAGCAGCCCGTACGCGAACAACCCGGCCGGGCCGGCCGCGGCGACGCCGTGGGACATGGCGTCGATCGCCCGGTCAAGCGTGGTGAAACCGAGGCCAAAGGCAAGCGCAAGCCCGACGCCCGCCGCGCCGCTGACGATCGGGACGAAACGGCGGCCACCGAAGAAGGCGAGGTAGTCGGGCAGCCTTATCGCCCCGAAACGGTTGTATGCCTGGCCGGCGATCAGTCCCGACAGGATGCCGAGCGGAACGCTGAGCTTGGCCATCGCGGCGGCACGGAATGCGGCCTCGGCAAGCGGCCGCGCCGGGCCGCTCAGGCCGGCTACCGTCGCGCCGGGAACGGCGATCAGCGCCTCGGCCCCGTGCGTCGCGACGAGGAAGCCGACGACTCCGGCCAGCCCCGCCGCGCCGTTCCCGTCGCGCGCGAAGCCAACCGCGACGCCGATCGCGAACAGCAGGCCGAGGTTCTTGAAGATGGCGTCGCCCGCCGCGGCGACGAAGGCGATATCAAGCAGGTCGGGCTGACCGAGGCGGAGCAGGATGCCGGCGACCGGCAGCACCGCGATCGGCAGCATCAGCGCGCGGCCGAGTCCCTGCAGCCCGGCGGCGGACAGGCGCGGACGCTTCATCGCCGCGCCGTCACGAGCGCGCGCACCGCAGCGGCGGAATCGAGCGCGAGCGCGGCGCGGGCGAGATCGGCGCAGTCGGCGTCGTCGAGGGTGCGGATGAGCGCCTTGACCTCGGGCACCATCGCCGAGACCGCCGACAGCTCGCCGACGCCCAGCCCGATCAGGATCGCGGTCGCGGCGAGGTCGGAGGCGAGACCGCCGCAAACGCCGACGGGCCGCCCGTGCATCGCCGCCCCCGCACAAGCCTGCGCGATCAGACGCAGCACCGCCGGGTGAAGCGCATCGATCCCACCCGCAACCGCCGGATTGCCGCGGTCCATCGCCAGCGCGTACTGGCCAAGGTCGTTGGTGCCGATGGCGAAGAAGTCGGCGTAGACCGCGAGCAGGTCGGCGGTCATCGCCGCGGCCGGCGTCTCGATCATCACGCCCACCGCGACCGGGCCGGCATCGAGTTCGGCCGCGACAACGTCGACTTCCTTTCGGACCGCGATCAGTTCGGCGACCGAGGCGACCATCGGCAGCAGCAGCCGTGGCAGCGGCCGCACCGTCATCGCCGCGCGCAGCTGGTCGCGTAGCAGGCCGGGGTGCGCGAGGCCGACGCGGATGCCGCGCAGACCGAGCGCCGGATTGGCTTCCGCCGGCAGCGCGAGATAGGGGGCCGGCTTGTCGCCGCCGATGTCGAGCGTCCGCAGGATCAGCGGCCGAGCCCCGAGCGCATCGGCCACCGCCTGATAATGACGCACCTGCTCCACAACGCCAGGTGGCGTCGCACGGTCGAGGAACAGCAGCTCGGTGCGGAGCAGGCCGCAGCCCTCCGCGCCCGCCGCGACGGCGGCTTCGGCGTCGGCGACGCTGCCGAGATTGGCGAAGACCTCGATCCGCCGTCCGCTGGCGGTATGGCAATCGGCGGCCGCGGCCGCGCGGGCGCCCGCGCGGGTCGTTGCTTTGCCCGCGATGCGGGCACGAGCGGCGGCAAGCGCCGGCTCGTCGGGATCGACGGTGACGCTGCCGGCGTCGGCATCGACGATCAGGGGCGTGCCGGCGGCGATGGCGAGCACCCGGGTCCCGGCGGCGACGATCATCGGCACGTTCCGCGCCGCCGCGATGATCGCAACGTGCGCGGACGGGCCGCCGCCGGCAAGCACGATCCCGACCAGCCGGTCGGCCGCCAGCGCCATCAGCTGCGACGGCAGCAGGTCGGCCGCGACGACGATCGAGCCGTCGGGCAGGTCAGCCACCGCGATCTCTTTGTCCGACGCGGCGGCTGCGACCTGTGCGCGGAGGTCGCGCAGGTCGTTAGCGCGCGCGGCGAGGCGCGGGTCGGCGAGCGCCGCCAACGCTGCGATCGCCGGATCAAGCGCGCGGTGCCACGCCGCCGCCGCCGACAGGCCGTCGGCCAGCGCCCGCGCGGCGGCGTCGGCGAAACTGACGTCGTCGAGCAGGTCGAGATGGGCGGCGGCGATGATTGCCGGTGGGCCGTCGCCGCCGGCGGCCGCTGCGAGGCGAGCACGAACCCGGCCGAGCGCGTCGGACAGCCGCTGCTGTTCGATCTCGACCCCGGCTCCGTCGTCGATCGCCGTGACGGCCTCGGCTGCCAGCTGCACGGCGATGCCGATCGCTATTCCGGGGGCGGCCGGAACCCCGTTCAGGCCCTCGCCAGCCGGTCTTGTCGCCACCGGCGCCGGCGAGGCCATGGCCGCCGCGGCCGGCT
>CAHJWT010000106.1 GCA_903643075.1 Sphingomonadaceae bacterium
CACGCGGCGCACCGCCAGATCGCTGCCGCCGAGCGTCGCCGCCAGCGCGGCGGCGGCCGCAAGCCGGACGGCGAGCCGCCGCGTCATGCGCTAGCGCACCAGCACCAGCGCCTTGACCACCGCCATGTAGACGCCCCACGCGATCGGCAGCGCGACGGCAGCCCATGCGGCGACGGCGGCGAGGCTGACCCCGCCGCCGTGTCCGGCGACCGACGATGCCGGCGCGACTGCTACCGTCTCGCCGGGCATGTGCCACCTGGCGTCAACCGGGCGGACGAGCAGATTGGCGACGAACGCGACGGCGAGCGCGGCGGCGAGCGCAAGGTAGATCGGACCATAGACCTCGGGTCGCGCGACGCCGGCGGCGATCCGCGCATCGCGCCAGTTGGCGACCAGCAGCGGCCCGACGATGCCGGCGAGCGACCACGCGGTCAGCAGCCGGCCGTGGATCGCGCCGACGAATTTCGTCCCGAAGGTGTCGGCAAGATATGCCGGGACGGTCGCGAAGCCACCGCCGTACATCGACGCGATCACCGCGAAGACCACGATGAACAGGCCGAGGTTGGTCCCCGCGACCGCCGGGGCCGCCGCACCGTACAGCGCGCAGCCGAGCGCGGTGATCGTCGCGAACAGCACCTTGCGCCCGATCCGGTCGCTGACCGACGCCCAGAAGAACCGCCCGCCGATATTGAATAGGCTGATGATCCCGACGAAGCCCGCGCCGACGGTCGCCGCCGCCTTCTTTTGCGCCTCGTCGAACGCGGTGAAGCCGACGTCGGGCGCCCCGATCAGATGGCCCCCGAACAGTTCCTGGAGCATCGGCGAGGCGACGCCGATGATCCCGATCGACGCCGACACGTTGAGCAGGAGAACGGTCCAGATAAGCCAGAACTGCGGCGTCTTGTGCGCGTCGGCGAGGGCGACGTTGAACCGGCTCGCGGCGGCGTCGGGCGGCGTCCATCCGGCCGGGGCGTAGCCGTTGGGCGGAACGCGGTAGCCGAGCGCGCCGGCGAGCATGTAGACGAAGTAGCCGGCGGCAAGCACGAGGAAGGTCTGCCACACGCCGACGCCGGTCGGCGACGCGAAGCGCTTCATCAGCAGGTCGGCGAGCGGTGAGCCGATCACCGCGCCTCCGCCGAAGCCCATGATCGCCATGCCCGTCGCCATGCCGCGCCGGTCGGGAAACCACTTGATCAGCGTACTGACCGGCGAAATGTAGCCGAGGCCAAGGCCGATGCCGCCGATCACGCCCGACCCGAGCCAGATCAGCCACAGCTGGTGGATCGACACGCCGACCGCGGCGATCGCCATCCCGCCGCACCAGCAGAAGGCGGCGACGACGCCCGCCTTGCGCGGTCCGACGCGCTCGAGCCAGCCGCCCCAGATCGCCGCGGCCGCGCCGAGGACGACGAAGAACAAGGTGTAGGTCCAGACGAGATCGCTGACCCGCCAGTCGCACGTCGTCGTCGTCAGCGCGGTCGCGAGGCTCATGCCGTCGCACTTGACCGGGTCCTTGATCCCGATCGCGTGCGCCAGCGGCAGCCAGAAGACGCTGAAGCCGTACGCCATGCCGATGCACAGGTGGATCGCGAGCGCGCACGGCGGCACCAGCCAGCGGTTGAAGCCGGGGCCGGCGACGGTCCGCGCCCGGTCGAGCCAGCCTGCATCGCTCGTCGCCATCGTCACCTCTTTATTTACGATTATGATACGCGCGATCACGGCCGGGCCAACAGCGATATCGTCGCAGCAAACCCCCCGCCCCGCAGGGAGGACCAATCAGACCAGCGCCGCCTCGACCTCGGCCCACAGCCGGCTGAAGCCCCGCGCCGCCGGCCCGGACGGCGCGGTCGCCGCGACCGGCGCCTGGTTGACCGCCATCGCCTCGACCGCGACGGCATAGGGGATGACGACGCGGTCGGGCACGGCGTCGACCGTCGCCCGGTGGAGGGCGCGGCGGCGATCGACCATCGTCCACACCGGCAGCAGCGGCGGCCCCTTGCGGTGGTGCTTGGCGAGGTGCGCGGCCAGCTGGTCGAACGCCCGCGCGCTGAGCGGCGACGGCAGCAGCGGCACGACGATCATGTCGGCGGCGCGGAACACCTCCTCGGCGAGCGCGGTCAGCCCCGGCGGGCAGTCGAGGATGACGCGGTCATAGTCCTTGTCGAAACCCTTCAGCATTTTCTTCAGCCGGCGCGCGCCGTCGGCGGCGAGAATGCGCTCGAGGTGGCGCAGCGACTTGTCGGCCGGCAGGACGTCAAGCCGGGGATAGGCGCTCGGCCGGATCATCGCGTCGAGCGCGGCGTCGGCGGCGAACAGCTTGCGCTGCGAGCTTCCCGCCGCGGCGGCGAGGCGCAGGGTAAAGGTCGCCGCGCCCTGTCCGTCGAGGTCCCACAGCAACGTCCGTCGCGCCGACTGGGTGGCCGCCGCATAGGCGAGATTGACCGCGACCGCCGTCTTGCCGACGCCGCCCTTGATCGCGAAGACGGCGATGGTCTTCATCGGCAACGTTAAAGCGCCCGTGCCGCCGCCAGCGCTGCTGCAAGGGTGTCGCGGATCGACGTGATCGCCGCTACCGGGATGCCGGTCGAGGCCGCGTCGGTGGCCGGCTGCTCCGGCACGGGCGCCGCCGGACATATCCGCACCGCCGGGGCCCCAGCTTCGTCGGCGAGCAGCTTCTGCGCCCCCTTGATCGTGTATCCCTCGATGTGGAGCAGCCGCGCGACGTGCGCGATCGTCGCGACGTCGGCGGGGCGGTAGTAGCGCCGGTTGCCGCCGCGCTTGAGTGGCGCGATGCTGGGGAACTTGGTCTCCCAGAAGCGAAGGACGTGGTGCGGCACCCCGACCAGCGTCGCGACGTCGCTGATCGTCCGGTAGGCCGGCTCGGTCATTCGCCGTCGGCGTCGGCGATGTCGTCGATGACGTCGTCGGGCTCGGGGCCGGGGTCGACGCCGCCGTTGATCCGCGCGCGAAGCAGCTGGCTCGGGCGGAAGGTGAGGACGGTCCGCGGCGCGATCGGCACCTCCTCGCCGGTCTTCGGATTTCGGCCGATGCGCAACCCCTTGTCGCGCAGCACGAAACTGCCAAACGACGATACCTTGACGTTGGTCCCGGCGATCAGCGTGTCGCAGATCTGGTCGAGCACCTGTTCGACCAAGTCCGACGATTCGCTGCGCGACAGGCCGAGGTCGGTGTGGACCGCCTCGCACAGGTCGGCGCGGGTGATGCTGCCAGTCGTCTTCGCCGCCCGCGCCGCACCCCGAATGCGCCGTGGCGCAGGTCCCGTCGACATCTCGCCCTCAAGCACGTTCGCCCCCCTGCCTTACCAGCGGACGGCGGCCGCTCCCCAAGTGAAGCCACCGCCCATTGCCTCGAGAATAAGTACGTCACCGCGCACGATCCGTCCATCGCGGACTGCGACATCGAGTGCCAGGGGCACCGACGCCGCGCTGGTGTTGGCGTGGGCGTCGACGGTGACGACGACGCGCGCGGGATCGAGCCCAAGCTTCTTCGCCGTGCCCTCGAGGATGCGCAGGTTGGCCTGGTGCGGCACGACCCACGACACCTCGCCGATCGACAGGCCGCTGGCGGCGAGGACTTCGGTCATCACCCCGGCGAGGTTGGTCACGGCATGGCGGAAGACCTCGCGTCCCTTCATCCGCAGCTTGCCGACCGTTCCAGTGGAGCCGGGGCCGCCGTCGACATAGAGCAGGTCGTTGTACCGGCCGTCGCTGTGCAACCGGTGGCCGAGGATCCCGCGATCGGCGCTGGTCCCCGCCTGCTCCTCGGCGCGGAGGACGATCGCGCCAGCCCCATCGCCGAACAGGACGCAGGTGCCGCGGTCGCTCCAGTCGAGCAGGCGGCTGAACGTCTCCGCCCCGATAACCAGCGCGGTGCCGTACGCCCCGGTGACGAGCATCGCGTCGGCGACGGCGAGCGCATAGAGGAACCCCGAGCAGACCGCCGCGACGTCGAACGCGACCCCGTCGGTCCAGCCGAGCTTGTGCTGGACGACGGTCGCGCACGCGGGGAACGTCTGGTCGGGGGTGGCGGTGGCGACGACGATCAGGTCGACTCGGTCCAATCCGGCCGCGGCGAGCGCGGCGCGGGCGGCGGCGACGGCGAGGTCGCTGGTCAGCTCGTCGTCGGCGGCGATGTGACGTTCGCGGATGCCGGTCCGCTCGACGATCCACTCATCGGTGGTGTCGACCGTCGCGGCGAGTTCGGCGTTGGTCAGAATGCGCGCCGGCAGGTAGCTGCCCGTGCCGATGACGACCGAGCGGCGCACCTACGCGGCCGTCGCGTCGTGGCCGTCGTTCGCTGCGACGACGGGGCGATGCTCGCGGAAGTTGTCGAGATCGCTTGCGATCCGCCGCGCGATGTCGCCGGCGACGAGGTCGTGGGCGACGCCGATCGCGTGCGCCATGCCGCGGACTGTCGCGCCGCCGTGGCTCTTCACCACCAGTCCGTTCAGTCCGAGGAAGACCGCGCCGTTGTGGGCGTTGGGGTCGAGGTGCCGCGCCAGCGCCCTGAGCGCGCCGCGCGATAGGAGGTAGCCGAGGCTGGTCAGCCACGACGAGCGGAACGATTGCGCGAGCAGCCCCGAAACGAGGCGTCCGGTCCCTTCGGCGGTCTTGAGCGCGACGTTGCCGGTGAAGCCGTCGGTGACGATCACGTCGATGTCGCCGGCCCCGATTTTGTCGCCCTCGACAAAGCCCGCGAAGGTCATCGGCAGGTCGGCGGCGCGCAGCAGCGCGGCGGCGAGCTTAAGCTCCTCGGTCCCCTTCAATTCCTCCTCACCGATGTTGAGGAGCGCGACGCGCGGCCGCTCGACGCCGAGCACCGTCCGCGCGAACGCCGCGCCCATGACGGCGAACTGGACGAGGTTCTCGGTATCGCACTCGACGTTGGCGCCGAGGTCGAGAACGACCGAATCGTTCTTGAGCGTCGGCAACAGCGCAGCGAGCGCCGGCCGGTCGATGCCCGGCATCGTCCGCAGCGTCAGCTTGGCCATCGCCATCAGCGCGCCGGTATTGCCCGCGCTGACCATCGCCTGCGCCTCGCCCGCCTTGACCGCGGCAATGCCCATACCCATCGACGTCGTCCGGGCACGGCGGACGGCGGCCGACGGTTTGTCGGTGCCGAGGATCACGTCGGGCGAGTGTACGATCGTCGCGTTGGCGGCGACGCGCGGGGCGCGGCCAAGCTGGCCACGGATCGCCGCCTCGTCGCCGTAGAGGCGATAGGTCAGCTTCGGATAGCGCTCGTGCGCAATCTCGGCGGCGGCGACGACGACCGCCGGTCCGCCGTCGCCGCCCATGACGTCGAGCGCGATGACCGGCGGAACGGCCATGTCAGGAAATCAGGGCTGCATCTCGACGACCGCGCGGTCCTTGTAGAAGCCGCACGAGGGACAGAGGTTGTGCGGCAGCTTGAGTTCGCCGCAGTTCGGACACTCCTGCGCGACCGTCGCGGTCAGGGCGTGATGGCTACGGCGCATGTTGCGGCGTGAGGGCGAGGTCTTGCGTTTCGGAACGGCCATGCGGCACCTGTCTTGCTCTTCTCAGCGACACCAAAGTGCCGCGCGCGCGGCACCCGAGACCCGCCGGTTTCAGTCGAGGCGCGGACCATAAAGATTTGGCCAGACGATGCAAGCCTGCCCCAATACGAAAACGGCCGCCCCTTGCGGGGCGGCCGGTGGCTGGCAGGCAGGCCGCCGTCTAAAAAAGTCAGGCGTCGCCGCGAACCGTATCCTTGACGCCGCCCACGGCGTTCTGCACCTTACCGGCAGCCTTCTCGGCGGCACCTTCGGTTTCGAGCTTGGTATCGCCGAGCACCTTGCCGGTCGCCTCCTTGACGCTTCCCGCCGCGTTCTTCAGCGCGCCGTCGATCCGATCCTTGTCCATCGTGCGTCTCCTGATTGATCCATTATAATCGCTCAGGCAGCCGCTCGGTTCCATTCCGCACCCGTGACGGCAGCGACGGATGCTCGGCACGGGCGGCTATTACCAGGGTTCAAGCGTCCGCGAGGCCGACGAGATCCGCATCCTTCCTAGGCCATGCCCGCGGCGCGGTGATTGGGCATGACTTCCGCGACTTCGTCTGGCCCGACGACCTCGCACCGACCGCCGCGGCGATCGCCGCAGCCGGCGGCGACGACATCGACGGCCGCGAGAACAGCTATCGTGCGCTCGACGGAACGCCGCGGTGGCTGTCGTGGCGGACGTCGTACGAGGGGGGCATGATCTACGGCTATGGCCGCGACATCACCGCCGACAAGCAGCATGCCGCCGACCTCGCGCTGGCGCAGGAGGCGCTGCGCCAATCGCAGAAGATGGAGGCGATGGGCAGCCTGACCGGCGGCGTCGCGCACGACTTCAACAATCTGCTGACGCCGATCGTCGGCTCGCTCGACCTGCTCCAGCGCAAGGGGGGTAGGCGGCGAGCGCGAGCAGCGGCTGATCGCCGGCGCACTCCAGTCGGCCGACCGCGCCGAGACACTCGTCCAGCGCCTCCTCGCCTTCGCCCGGCGGCAACCGTTGCAGCCGATGCCGGTTGACCTCGCGCCGCTGGTCCGCGGCATGGCCGACCTTGTCGCGAGCACGACGGGACCGCAGATCAAGGTCGTCGTCGACGCCGCCGACGGCCTGCCGCCGGCCAAGGCCGATCACAATCAGCTCGAGATGGCGATCCTCAATCTGGCGGTCAACGCACGCGACGCGATGCCCGACGGCGGGACGCTGCGCATCTCGGTCGACGCCGCGACCGCCGGCCGTGCGCACCCGGCGGGAGTCGTGCCGGGCCGTTACCTGCGGCTGTCGGTCGCCGACACCGGCCGCGGCATGGACGCAGCGACGCTGGCCCGCGCGGTCGAACCGTTCTTCTCGACCAAGGGGGTCGGCAAGGGCACCGGGCTCGGGCTGTCGATGGCGCACGGTCTCGCGTCGCAGCTCGGCGGATCGCTGACCATCCGCAGCACGCCGGCGGTCGGCACCAATGTCGAATTGTGGCTGCCGCAAAGCGTCGCGCCGGTCGCTGGCGAGTTCGTCGCGGCTGAACGCGCCGGCGTCGAAAGGCAGTGGCACCGCGCTCCTCGTCGATGACGAGGACCTCGTCCGCCTGAGCACCGCCGACATGCTGAGCAACTCGGCTACGCCGTTGTCGAGGCGGCGTCGGCCGAGGAGGCCCTCCGCCTGATCGACCGCGGCCTCAACCCAGACCTCCTAGTCACCGACCACCTGATGCCGGGCATGTCGGGGAGCACGCTGGCGCGGACGGTCCTCGCCGATCGGCCGGCGGTCAAGGTCATCGTCGTCTCGGGCTACGCCGAAAGCGAAGGCATCGAGCCCGATCTACCCCGCCTGACCAAGCCGTTCCGCAATGCCGACCTCGCCGACAGCCTCGCCGCCCTCGGCTAAGGCGCATCAGATCGGCCACGCCTTCTCGTCGAGGATTGAACGGTCGCGGAGATCGTCCGGCGTCAAGTCGCACGTCACTCCGTCCTGGGAGAACCGCAACTCGCCGGGTTCGAGCGCATGGAGCCGCTCGCCGACCCCACCGACGCCGCCCTCGCTGACGACGACGTAGGCGAGCGTCGCACCCTTGCACCGCATCATCGCCTCGACGACGACGCCGAGGGCCGCGCCGTCGCGGCCGACGACCTTCGCGCCGGCGAGCGATCCGACGGCGAACAGCGTCGGCACCCGCGCGGCGGCGCTGCGCACCATCGCGGCGCGACCACCGTCGTCGTATCGCGCTTGCCGCCCGAGCCAGCGCCAGATGCCGACGGCGTTGACCAGGGTCAGGAAGGCGTTGGTCCAAAGCAAATTGGCCTGCCCCGACGCGAGCGCAACGGCCGACCAGCCCAGCGAGCCGACGGTGAAGACGATGAACCCCCAGCCGGTGACGCGCGCGCCGAGGTTCGCCGCGGTCATCATCGCGGCGATCATCGTCGCGGCGGGCGCGATCCAGCCGGCGGCGTCGGCGAGCGCGTCCACCTAGACGGTCCTCACGGCAGCCAGGCAGACGGGCAATATTCGTGTCATTCGACCTCCGGGAGTTCGCCCGCACAATCATTCGCGGCCCGCTCCGGGTCCACGTCATCGCCGGCCGCGTCGATCCGCGCGCGTTGACGATGCGCCGGGTTGATCTACGACCGGTACCATGAGCAGTGTCGACGTCGCCGGGCTGAGCAAGACCTTCGCCGGCACCCCCGCCCTCCTCCCGACGACGCTGGCGGTCGGCGACGGCGAGTTCGTCGTCATCGTCGGCCCGTCGGGGTGCGGCAAGTCGACTCTGCTGCGCCTGATCGCCGGGCTGGAACGGCCGACCGCCGGACGTGTCGCCATCGGCGGCCGCGACGTTACCGACCTCGCGCCGGCGGCGCGGGGCCTGGCGATGGTGTTTCAGTCGTATGCCCTTTACCCCCATCTGACCGTCGCCGAGAACATCGCCTTTCCCCTGAAGACGGCGCGGCGGCCGGCGGCCGAGATCGCCGCGCGCGTCGCCGCCGTCGCCGCCACCCTCGAGCTCGACGCCGTGCTCGACCGGCG
>CAHJWT010000107.1 GCA_903643075.1 Sphingomonadaceae bacterium
GGCGGCCGGCTCGGCGTCGCGGTCCTCGACACCATGACCGGGGCCAAGGCCGGATGGCGGATCGACGAGCGCTTCCCGATGATGAGTACCGCCAAGCTGCCGGTCGTCGCCGCGCTGTTGTCGCGCGTCGATCACGGCCGCGACCGGCTCGACCGGCAGGTCGTCGTCGACCTGGCCGCGGTCGCCGGAGCGTCGCCGCGGACGCAGCCGAAGGTGTTCCAGACGATGTCGCTGCTCGATCTCGCCGAGGCGGCGATCGTCGTCAGCGACAACGGCGCGATGAACCTGATCGTCGGCGAACTCGGCGGTCCGGCGGCGGTGACCGACTTCGTCCGCGGCCTTGACGACACCGCGACGCGGTTCGACCGGCTTGAGCCGGCGCTGAGCGAGGGACTGCCGGGCGATCTCCGCGATACGACGACGCCGGCGATGATGCTCGGCACGTTGCGCCGGCTGCTGATCGGCAACGTCCTGCGCGACGGCTCGCGCGACCAGCTGATCGGCTGGCTGGCGGCGTCGACGACCGGCGAATCACGCCTTCGCGCCGGGCTCCCCGGCTGGCGGGTAGTTGACAAGCCGGGGACATCGGACGACGCGGGCACCTCGAACGATATCGCCGCAGCTTGGCGACCGGGCGGTGGCGCCCCGGTGCTGATCGCCGTCTACCTCCAGCATTCGCCACTCGACCGCGCCGGACGCGATGCAATCCTCGCCGAGGTGGGCCGGATCGCCGCGACGATCTAGTTGCTGGCGAGCGCGACCGGCGCTTCGGCCGCGACCTTGCGGCAGCGCACGGCCATCATCGGCGCGCTATTGTCGCTCAATCGGACGAGGACGGCGCTCGAAGCGGCGTAACATTCCGCCACGGTCGTGTACCGGGCGGGCAGGACACGGACCGTCTGGCACTGGTCGCCAGCGTCGCTGCAGCCGAGCAGAGCCATCGCGATCAGGGCTGGCGACATCGTACTGCTCCTCGTGTCAACTGCAAAAGCTATCGTTCGCCGCGGACAACACGCCTCCTGTCGCAATCGTTCCACGGCTCGTCGCGGACCAGTCGGCCGCCGCCGCGGCACCGCACGGCGCATTGAGCGTTCATCGGCTTCTGCTACACCGCCACCGCCGCGCCGGAGACGAAACGATGACCCGTGCCCCGATTGCCCTGCTGCTGGCGGCCGCCGTCGCGATGCCGCTCGCGGCGCAGACGACGGCGGGGTCGCCGGTCACGTCGACCCCGCCGATGACGCCAGCCGCGTCGGCGGTGTCGCCGCCGGCGGCCTATTCGTCCCTCAGGCGAGCGCCGACCGACACCAGCCTGCCGCGCCAGAAAGTCGTCACCGTCTTCGGTACCGACCCGTGCCCCAAGTCGACCGACCCCGACGAGATCACCGTCTGCATCCGCCGCCCCGACGCCGACCGCTACCGGATCCCGCCGACGGTGCGCGACGACACCAAGCCCGACGGCGCATTCGAGGGGTCGAACCGCAAGGCGCTGCTCGGCGACGCGAGCGGCGGGGCCGGCGGTGGCATCGGCAGCTGCTCGGCGGTTGGCCCCGGCGGCGGCACCGGGTGCAACCAGGCGATCCAGGACCAGTACCGCGCGGGACGCAAGGCCGGCGACGTGCCGCAATCGATCCTGCCGCAGATCACCAAGCCGTAGGAAATTCGCAAGTCGACCTTGCTGATTACAAGCATGGCTATTATCTCGGGACCATGCCGCAGGAGTCGCTTGCCTTTCTGTTGAAGGACGTCAGCCGGCTGATGCGGCGGCGGTTCGATGCGCGGGCGCGGAGCCTTGGTGTCAGCCGCGCGCAGTGGGACGTGCTGTTCGCGTTGTCGCGCAACGAGGGCATCAACCAGACCGGTCTCGCCGACTATCTCGAGGTCGAGACGATCACCCTTTGCCGGATGGTCGACCGCCTCGCCGACGCGGGCCTTGTCGAGCGCCGGTCCGATCCGGCCGACCGGCGTGCGTGGCGACTCCATCTGACCGACGCCGCACGGCCGCTGCTCGACCGTCTGCGGGTGCTCGGCGACGCGGTCGTCGCCGAGGCAGTCGCGGGGATCGAGGCAGAAGCTACGGCGGCGGCGATCGGTGCGCTGGCCGCAATGCGCTCGAACCTGTCGGCGCGACCGCCCGAGGCGGTCCGGACCGAAAGTCTGTCGGCGCGCGGGAAGGGAGTAGCGTGATGCACGATATCGTCGGACGCGACCAGGCGGTTGCCGCGCCGCGCCCCAGCCTGTGGGCGCGCTTGCGACGGCCGTTGTTGATGCTCGTCGTCCCGCTGGTGATCATCGGGGCGGGGGCGTATTACCTGCTCACCGCCGGCCGCTCGGCATCGACCGACAACGCCTATGTTGCGCAGGACAAGGTGTCGATCAGCAGCGACGTCACCGGTCGCGTCGTCGCGGTCGACGTCCACGAGAGCCAGAGCGTCCACCGCGGCGACATCCTGTTCACCATCGATCCCGAGCCATTCCGCATCACGCTCGAACAGGCGCAGGCGAACCTCGCCGGGGCCCGGGCGCAGGTCGCCGGGATGCGGCAGACGTTCAGCGGCAAGGGCGCCGATGTCACCGGCAAGCGCGAGGCGATTAGCTATGCCGAGATCGACCTCAAGCGGCAGCAGGACCTGATGAAGGACGGCTTCACCACCCGCGCCCGCCTCGAACAGGCCGAGCATACCCTCGCCCAGGGGCGGAGCGATCTCAACTCGGCGGTCGCCGCCGAAGCCAATGCCGCGGCGATGCTCGCCGGCGCTCCGGCGGGGCCGATCGAGCGCCACCCGCTCGTGCTCGCGGCGCAGGCGGCGGTCGACAAGGCGGCGCTAGACCTCCGCCGGACGAGCGTCCGCGCGCCGGCCGACGGCCTCGCCAGCCAGACGACCAAGGTCCAGCCCGGCCAGATCGTCGCCCTCGGCATTCCGACGATGAGCCTGCTGGTGTCGAACCACGACTGGGTCGAGGCGAACTTCAAGGAGACCGACCTTGACCACATGCGCGTCGGCCAGAAGGCGACGGTGAAGCTCGACGCCTATCCCGGCAAGCCGCTCGCCGGCCACGTCGAGAGCCTCGGCGGCGGCACGGGCAGCGAGTTCTCGGTCCTGCCGGCACAGAACGCGACCGGCAACTGGGTCAAGGTCGTCCAGCGCGTGCCGGTGCGCATCGCGATCGACGATCATCGCGGCCTGCCGCCGATCGCCGGGTTGAGCGCGAGCGTGACGGTGAACTTCCAATGATCCTACCCGCTTGCGGGGAGGTGGCGCGCAGCGCCGGAGGGGCGGTCGAGAAACGGGCCGCCGCCTCTCGCTCGACCGCCCCTCGTTCGCGGCTGCGCCGCGCCACCTCCCCGCGAGCGGGGCGGAGCTAGATGGCTTCCGCCATCCTCCCCTTGCCCGCCGCCGCGCCCGCGGCCGCCCCGTCGCGCATTCTCGTTACGTGGGTCGTCATGTTGGCGACGTTCATCACCGTCCTCGATTCGACGATCGCGAACGTCGCCCTCCCCCATATGGCGGCCAGCCTCGGCGCGGCGTCGGATACGGTAACGTGGGTGCTGACGTCGTACATCGTCGCCGCCGCGATCGCGACGCCGCTGACCGCATGGCTGGGTGGCAAGGTCGGGCGCAGGCGGCTGTTCGTCCTCGCGATCGGCGGCTTCACCGGAGCGTCGGTGCTGTGCGGCCTCGCCCAGAACCTCGACCAGATGGTGCTGTTTCGCCTGCTCCAGGGGATGTCGGGCGCGTTCCTCGTCCCCCTCGGCCAGTCGTTCATCCTCGACGCGTGGCCCAAGGCCAAGCACGGCCAGGCGATGGCGCTGTGGGGCGTCGGCATCATGGTCGGGCCGGTGATGGGGCCGGTCCTCGGCGGCTGGCTGACCGACAACTTCGAATGGCGCTGGGTGTTCTTCGTCAACCTGCCGTTCGGCCTGCTCGCGCTGTTCGGATCGCTCGCCGTGCTGCCGGCGACGGTCGAGGTCAAGCGGCGGTTCGACGCGTTCGGCTTCGTCGCCCTCGGCATCGCGCTCGGCGCGCTCCAGCTGATGCTCGACCGTGGCCAGCAGCTCGATTGGTTCGCCAGTCGCGAGGTCATGCTCGAGGCGGCGGTCGCGGTCGCCAGCCTGTGGGTGTTCGGCGTCCACATCGCGACGGCGCGCGACACGATCCTGCCGGCCGCGCTGCTTCGCGACCGCAACATCCTGACCGGGTTCACCTTCATTTTCCTGATCGGGATGATGCAGGTCGCGACCTCGGCGCTGCTGCCGCCGATGCTCGAGCAGCTCTACGGCTATCCGGTCGTCACCGCCGGGCTGACGATGGCCCCGCGTGGGATCGGCACGATGGCCGGGATGCTGATCGTCGGCCGGCTGATCGGCAAAGTCGATCCGCGCGCGATGATGTTCTTCGGCCTTGTCCTCGTCGCCGGCTCGATGTGGTGGATGACCGGCTTCTCGCCGGTGATGGGCACGATGCCGTTCCTGACCACCGGGGTCGTCCAGGGCTTCGGCATCGGCTTCATCTTCGTGCCGCTCAACACCCTGTCGTTCGCCACCGTCGCGCCGGCGCTGCGCACCGAGGCGTCGAGCTTCTACAGCCTGCTCAGGAATCTCGGCGGAGCGGTCGGCGTCAGCCTGTCGGTCGGAATCATCGCGCGCCAGTCGCAGATCGCCCATGCCGACCTCGGCGGCGCGCTGACGCCGTTCACCGTCCCGGCGGCCGATCCCAACCTCGCCCGTGCGCTCGGCGCGACCGGCGACACGGTGCTGTCGCTGGTCGACGCGGCGGTCAACGCGCAGGCGGCGATGATCGCCTACCTCGACGACTTCACGCTGATGGCATGGCTGTCGGCCGCCGTCATTCCGCTGATCGTCCTGCTGCGGCTGCCGAAGGTCGTCGTCGTCGACCCCGCTCACGCGGCGATGGAATAGCGAAGGATCGTTTCGCGACCGTTGGCGTTGGGGGCGGCGTGATCTTCCGTCACGCCCAGGAGCTTCATTCCGATGAACAAGATTGTCCTCGCCGCCACTGCTGCCGTGATGGCCGCCGGCGTCGCCATGCCGGCCGCCGCCGCGATCAACGCGCGCCAGATTAAGCAGCGCACGTCGATCGATGCCGGCGTTCGCAGCGGTGCGCTGACGCCCTATGAGGCGCGCGTCCTGCGCCAGGAGCAGGATTTGATCACCCGGTCCAAGCTCCACACCAAGGATCGCAAAGGCGGCCATCTGAATGCCGCCGACAAGAAGCGCGTCCACGACATGCAGGACGCGGCCGAGCGGCACATCGACCGGTTGAAGAACAACCGCGCGCGAAGCAAGTAGGCGCAGATCGTGAGTCGGCGAACGGACAGCCATGGCATCCGTTCGCAGACGGCTAATTGGAACCAGTTCGGTAAATTTTATCGTGTGAGCTTTGGTTAAGGATAAGTGGTTGTAATTACTGATCCGGCGATCAGCTTTTCGGCGCACACGTGTGATGTTTCAGGCGATCCTAACCAGCCCTGGCGGCGGCCCTAGGCGCCGAATCCACCGAGGAACGCCGCGACGTTCGCCCCGAGCGCGTCGGTTGCATAGCCGCCCTCCATCACGATCACCGTCGGCCACCCGCAGGCCGCGATCCGCGCCGCCACCGCTGGAAAGTCGTCGGTCGCCAGCGCGAAACCCGAGATCGGGTCGCCGGCGAAGGTATCGGCCCCAAACGACACGATCAGCAGGTCGGGCGCGAAACGTTGCAGCGCCGCCACGGCGACGTCGAGGGCGGCGAGGTAGGGGGCGATTCCCGTTCCCGCCGGCAGCGGCAGGTTGAGCGTCGCCCCCGCCCCCGCACCGCCGCCGGTCTCGTCGGCATGCCCCCAAAAGAACGGGTAATCGGTCGCCGGATCGGCGTGGAGCGAGGCGTAGAACACCGTCGGGTCGTCCCAGAAGATGTCCTGCGTACCGTTGCCGTGATGATAGTCGACGTCGAGGATCGCGACCCGGCCGCGTCCCGCCGCCTGCGCCGCCCGGGCCGCGATCGCGGCGTTGTTGAGGTAGCAATAGCCGCCGAGGTAGTCGGCCCCGGCGTGATGGCCCGGCGGCCGACACAGGGCGAAGGCGCTTCGCTCGCCTCCGACGACGGTGTCGAGAGCGGTCAGCGCCGTCTGCGCACCCCAATAGGCCGCGTCCCACGTCCCCGCCGAAACCGGCGTCGCCGCGTCAAAGCTGAAGCGGCCGAGGAGGGCGTCGATCCGCGCGAGCTTCAGCGGCCGTCGCGCGACCACCGGCCAGACATATGGGATGGCGTCGCCTTCGCGCCCGGCCTCGCGCCACAGCCGGTGGGCGTCGGCGAGGAACTCGACGTATTCGACGGAGTGGACCGCGAGGAGCGCAGCGCGGCCGTAGTCGACGGCCGGAAGCGGCAGCGGCAGCGCGGCGACGATCGACCCGGCCCGCGCGGCGGTCTCGGCATGATCGATCCAGCCGCCGTTATGAAGTTCGCGCGCCGGGACGTGGCCCAGTTGTTGCGGCGAGAAGAACGCGAGCATCGGCCACGACTAGCGCATCGCCGCGGTCAAGGCGATCCTCGAGCGACCGGGGTGACGCGGAACGGCACCCGACGTCGGTGGTTATATGCCCGCAACGATCCTGTGGGAGTTCCGCCGATGACCCGTCTGCCCGTGATCCTCGCCGTCGCCGCGGCGCTCGGCACGTCCGCCTGCTCGCGCGACGAATACGGCAACCAGCATATCAGCGGCGCGGGCAAGGGCGCGCTGATCGGCGGGGCTGGCGGTGCGGCGATCGGCGCGATCGCCGGCAACCCGCTGCTCGGCGCGGCGATCGGTGCGGCGGCGGGTGCCGTGGTCGGTGTCGTCGCCGACGACCATAACCGCTATGAGGACCGCAACGGGCGACGCTACTATTATGAGGGCGATAACCGGCGGTACCATTACGAAAACAATCAGCGTGTCTACGATCCGTATTGAGGCTCGCCGCACCCGGAATCGATAGACTGGTCAGCCGCTCATACTCTGTATGAGCGGCTGTTGCCGTTGGGCGGAACGCGATAAGGATCGTCGACCTCACACCCGGGCCGGATTCAGCTTCATGCGTCACTCTCTACTCGCGCCGCTGCTCGCGGCCCTTTTTGCTGGTGGCTCCGCCAGTGTGGCGCTTACCGCCACGCCGCCGCCCGCGCCGGTCAAGCCGCTCGCCTACACCGAGCGGACACTTGCCAACGGCCTGCGCGTCTTCGCCCTGCCCGATCGATCAACCGCCAACGTCGCCATCCAGGTCGCTTACGACGTCGGCGGCAAGAACGACCCCGCCGGGCGCGGCGGCTTCGCCCACATGTTCGAGCACCTGATGTTCAAGGGCACGCGCAACCTGCCGCCCGAGAGCTTCGACCGCCTGACCGAGGACGTCGGCGGCGACAACAACGCGTCGACGCGCGATGACTACACCGAATACCACGAGGTCGTCCCCGCCAACCATCTCGAGCGCCTGCTCTTCGCCGAAGCCGAACGGATGGGGTCGCTCGTCGTCGACACGCCGGTGTTCGCCAGCGAGCGCCACGTCGTCGAGGAGGAGCTGCGTCAAGGCGAGGCGCGGCCGTACGGCAAGCTGTTTCAAGTCTATCTGCCTGCGGTCGGCTACACCGTCCACCCCTACGCGCGGTCGCCGATCGGCAGCCTCGCCGACCTCGACGCGGCGACGCTCGACGACATCCGCGCTTTCCACGCCACCTACTACCGACCCGACAACGCCGTCCTGATCGTCGCGGGCAATTTCGATCCCGCGCAGCTCGACCGCTGGGTCGACCGGTATTTCGGGCCGCTCAAGACCCCGGCGCGGCCGATCCCGCGCGTCACCGCGGTCGAGCCGCCGCGGACCCGGCCGACCAGCGTCACCGTCCACGCCGCCAACACGCCGCTGCCGGCGGTCGCGATCAGCTGGCTGGTACCGCCGGCGAAGTCGCCCGACGATGCGCCGCTGTCGGTCCTCGACGCGATCCTGTCGGCGGGCGAGTCGTCGCGGCTGTACGAGACTTTGGTCTATGGCGAGCAGCTGGCGACGACCGCCGACAGCCGGCTGGCCGATCACCACGACACCGGGCTGCTGACGGTCTATGCGATCATGGCCGGCGGCAAGGACGTCGCCGACGGCGAGGCGGCGCTCCGCCGCGAGGTCGCGCGGCTGCGCGACGCCCCGGTCACCGCGGCCGAGCTCGACATCGCCCGAAATCAGCTGCTGACGGCCGCGATCAAGGGGCGCGAGACCCCGCTCGGCCGCGCTTCGACGCTGGCCGAGGCGGTCATCGTCGAGGGCGATCCCGCCGCCGCCGACCGCGACATCGCCGCCCTCGCCGCCGTGACTGCGGCCGATGTCCAGTGCGTCGCGCGCCAGTACCTGCGCAACGAGACGAGCGCGGCGATCCGCTACCTGCCGGCCACTGCCACCGCGCCGGCCGACGCCGGGATCAAGGTCGCCGCCACCGTCGCGGTTGCGCCGCTCGCCGTCGCGGCCGACGTCCCGGTCGTCGTCGCCGCGACCCCGGCCGA
>CAHJWT010000108.1 GCA_903643075.1 Sphingomonadaceae bacterium
CGGCCGCCGATCCCGCCGGCGGCAACCAGCTCGACGGCCCGGGCTGGATCGGGCCCGTCGGCGGCACCGGCCCGTTCGGCGACGTCTGGTGCTGGACGGCGAGCGCGTTCCTGCCCTACCCCGGCTTCCGCGCCGCGGCCGGCGCGGTCGGCGAATACAACGGCAAGTTCATGAGCGGGCAGATGGTCCTGCGCGGCGCGTCGTGCGCGACCCCGCGCGGCAGCAGCCGGGCGACGACGCGCAACTTCTTTCCGCCGACGGCGCGCTGGCAGTTCAGCGGCCTGCGGCTGGCGAAGGACGCCTGATGCTCCACCTCGCCGTGCGCGCCGAGCCGGGCAGCGACTTCGCCGACGCCGTCCTCGCCGGGCTCGCTGCGCCGCAGAAGGTCGTGCCGGCGCGCTTCTTCTACGACATGGCGGGGTCGGAGTTGTTCGAGGCGATCACCCGCCAGCCCGAATATTATCCGACGCGGACCGAGATCGGCATCCTCGCATGCCACGCTCCCGACATCGCCGCGGCGGTCGGTCCGGGCCGCGCGGTCGTCGAGTTCGGCTCGGGGTCGTCGCTGAAGACGCCGCCGTTCCTCAAGGCGGTCGCCGCCTCGGCCTATGTCCCGATCGACATCTCGGCCGAGTTCCTCGACATGGCGGCGCGCGACCTCGCCGCGAAGCTGCCCGACCTGCCGGTCTTCCCGCTCGCCGCCGACTTCACCCGGCCGATGGCGCTGCCCGCGGGGATCGCGGCACGGCTCAAGCTCGGCTTCTTCCCCGGCTCGACGCTCGGCAACATGGGGCCGGCCGCCGCGGTCGACCTGCTCCGCACCTTCGGCGACACGCTCGGCGACGGCGAGCCGCTGGTCATCGGCCTCGATCTCCGCAAGGACGCGGCAACGCTCGAGGCGGCGTACGACGATGCTGCCGGGGTGACGGCGGCATTCAATCTCAACCTGCTCGAGCGGATCAACCGCGACCTCGATGCGACCATCGACCCGACGGCGTTCGCCCACCACGCGCCGTTCAACGCCGACCTCGGCCGGATCGAGATGCACCTGCGCGCGGTCCGCGACACCACCTTCACCGTCCTCGGGCACCGGTTCGTCATGGCCACCGGCGAGACGATCCATACGGAGAACAGCTACAAGTGGACGCTCGTCGAGGCGCGGCTCCTCGCCCGCGCCGCCGGCTGGACCCCGGTCGCGGTGTGGACCGACCCGGCCGAAATGTTCGCCGTCCACCTGTGGCGGCGCGAGGCGGCGCGGCTGGAGCCGTGACGAGCGGAGGGTCCGATCCGTCCAGTGCGACGATCGACGATTAACGTCATCCCGGCGGAGGCCGGGACCCATCGACCCATAGGCCGGAGGTGATGGGTCCCGGCCTGTGCCGGGATGACGATCGAGGCTGGCTGGCGATCATGCGAGCTCCCCCGACATTCTTGCGTCGCCGGGCGATCTGGCCCTAGAGACAACGGCAGAATCCTTGGGAAGAACGCGATGAAGGTCCTCGTCCCCGTCAAGCGGGTGGTCGACTACAACGTCAAGGTGCGGGTCAAGACCGACGGCAGCGGCGTCGAGCTGGCGAATGTCAAGATGAGCATGAACCCGTTCGACGAGATCGCCGTCGAGGAGGCGATCCGGCTCAAGGAAAAGGGCGTCGTCAGCGAGATCGTCGTCGTCTCGATCGGCGTCCAGCAGTGCCAGGAGACGCTGCGCACCGCGCTGGCGATGGGGGCCGACCGCGGCATCTTGGTCGTCACCGACCAGACGACCGAATCGCTGATGGTCGCCAAGGTGCTGGCGAAGGTCGCCGCCGACGAGCAGCCGGGCCTGATCATCCTCGGCAAGCAGGCGATCGACGACGACGCCAACCAGACCGGGCAGATGCTGTCGGCGCTCCTCGGCTGGCCGCAGGGGACGTTCGCATCGAAGGTCACGGTCGACGGCGATCACGTCACGGTCGAGCGCGAGGTCGACGGCGGAGCGGAGACGGTCAGGCTCAAGCTGCCGGCGGTGGTGACGACCGACCTGCGGTTGAACGAACCGCGCTACGCCAGCCTGCCGAACATCATGAAGGCGAAGGCGAAGAAGATCGACCCGAAGACCCCGGCCGACTACGGCGTCGACCCCGCGCCGCGGCTGACGGTGGTCAAGGTCGTCGAGCCGTCGAAGCGGACGGCCGGGGTCAAGGTCAAGACGGTCGACGAGCTGGTCGACAAGCTGAAGGTTCTGGGAGCGATCGGATGAGTGTCCTCGTACTGGCCGAACACGACAACGCCGTCTTGAAGGACGCGACGCTCGCCGCCGTCACCGCCGCCGGACAGCTCGGCGGCGACGTCCACATCCTCGTCGCCGGCGAGGGCGCGCGGGCCGTCGCCGATGCGGCGGCGAAGGTTGCGGGCGTGGCTAAGGTGCTGCTCGCCGACGACGCGGCCTATGGCCACGCGCTCGCCGAGAACGTCGCGCCGCTCGTCGTCGGGCTGATGGCGAACTACGACGCCTTCGTCGCGCCGGCGACGACACGCGGCAAGAACCTCGCCCCCCGGGTGGCGGCCGCGCTCGACGTCGCGCAGATCAGCGAGATCCTGTCGGTCGAGGGCCCCGACACCTTCACCCGGCCGATCTACGCCGGCAACGCGATCGCCACGGTCAAATCGGCCGACGCCAAGAAGGTGATTACCGTCCGCGGCACCGCCTTCGCCAAGGCGGCGGCCGACGGGGGCAGCGCGAGCGTCGAGACGGTGGCACTCACGCCGGACGCCGGCCTGTCGACCTTCGAGGGCGCCGACCTCGCCGTCCTCGCCCGCCCCGAGCTGACTGCGGCCAAGATCATCGTCTCGGGCGGCCGCGCGCTCGGCAGCTCCGAGAAGTTTCACGCGATCATGGAGCCGCTCGCCGACGCGCTCGGGGCCGGCCTCGGCGCGAGCCGCGCCGCGGTCGACGCGGGCTATGTCCCCAACGACTATCAGGTCGGCCAGACCGGCAAGATCGTCGCGCCCGAGCTCTATATGGCGGTCGGCATCAGCGGCGCGATCCAGCACCTCGCGGGGATGAAGGATTCGAAGATCATCGTCGCGATCAACAAGGACGACGACGCGCCGATCTTCCAGGTCGCCGATGTCGGGCTGGTCGGCGACCTGTTCACCCTGGTGCCCGAACTGACGGCGAAGATCACGGCGGCGAAGGGCTAGCCTGACGCGTCCCCGTGACGCCGTCGTCACTATCGTTCGATAGTATTGTCGTCGGCTGAAAGGGCGTCGCGGGCGCTTACTTCGCTTACTTGTTCATCTTCGCGCCCCGCCGATTGAGTTCGAGATCAGCGACGCCGGCTTACCAGGTCCAGTTCTTGGCTTCGCCAACACCTGCGGCGGCCAGAACCCGCCGTGCGCCTTCATCCGTGTCGTCACCGCGGCCCCCGCCGGCGGCGCCGTTCCGCAACCCGCGGCGTGGACGCCGATGACGCTCGGCCTCGGCTCGGCCGGCTTCAGGCCGCGCCGCCGGCCGGGCCTGCCGGTGACCTTTGCCCAGGGTCAGGCGACGCCGGTGCCTCCCGTCACGCCGTAGACCTCACCGGTGATGTAGCTGCCGTCCTGGCTGGCCAGCAGCACGTACACCGGGGCCAGTTCGACCGGCTGGCCGGGGCGGCCGAACGCGCTCTGCCCACCGAAGTCGGTGATCTTGTCCTCGGGCTGGCCGCCCGACGGCTGGAGCGGGGTCCAGAACGGCCCCGGCGCGACGACGTTGGCGCGAATGCCTTTCTTCATCAGCTGCTTCGCCAGCACCTTGGTATAGGCGACGATGCCCGCCTTGGTCGTCGCATAGTCGAGCAGCAGCTCGGGCGGATGATAAGCGACGACCGACGCCGTGGTGATGACGCTCGCCCCGGCCGGCAGGTGCGACACGGCGGCCTGCGTGATCCAGTGCATCGCGTAGAGATTGGTCTTCATCGTCGTGTCGAAGTCGGCCGAGGTGACCTCCTCGATGTCATCACGCGCCTGCTGGTGGCCGGCGTTGATGACGAGGATGTCGAGGCCGCCGAGGCCGTCGACCGCGTCGTCGACCAGCTTGCGGCACCACGCCTCGTCGGTGATGTCGCCGGGCAGCCGGACCGCCTTCCGCCCCTCGGCCTCGATGACGCGGACGACATCGTCGGCGTCGGGCCCCTCGGCGTCGAGGTACGACAGCGCGACATCGGCACCCTCGCGGGCAAAGGCGATCGCCGCGGCGCGGCCGACGCCGGAATCGGCTCCGGTGATCAGCGCCTTGCGGCCAATCAGCTTGCCCGAGCCACGGTAGCTCGTCTCGCCATGGTCGGGGACCGGGTCCATTTTGGCGGCGAGACCGGGAACGGCCTGCGGCTGCTTGGGAAACGGGGGCTTGGGGTATTGTTCGCGCGGGTCCTGCATCGTCATGCGGTCGGGCATCGGTCGTCTCCGGCGGGGGGGGTTGCCGGTTCAATGAGCGGACGCCGGAAAGGTTCGCCTCAGTTCGCCATCGTGCGGCAGGCCGCCGCGCAGTCGCGGCACGCGCGGACACAGTCCTCCATGCCGTCGAGGGTCGCGCAGCTGTCGGCGCAGGCGTCACAAACCTCGGCGCACAGGCGGCAGCTCGCGACGTGGAATTCCGAACTGCGCAGCATGAAATCGGCCGCCGTCGCGCACATCGCGGCACAATCGGCCATCAGGCGGAAATGCTTCGGCTCGACATGGTCGCCGCCGGCCTCGAGGCAATGATTCATCGCCATGCCGAGCGCGACACCGTGGGCGCGGTTGCACGCCTCGATGCACGCGGCAAGATCGGGCTCCATCGACAACTCCATGACGTTTTGTGCAGGTGCGAACGTCGATGCCGCATCCGCCGTTCCGCGCCGGGGTCGGCACCGCGCTCGTACGTTGCATCGCAGCGGTCGGCCGTTAATGTGCCCCGCCGCTATCAGGACACGATGATGCCCCAGCCCGACCTGCCGCCGGTCAAGAAAGTCGTCCTCGCCTTTTCCGGCGGTCTCGACACCAGCGTCATCCTCAAGTGGCTGCAGCAGACCTACGGCTGCGAGGTCGTCACCTTTACCGCCGACCTCGGCCAGGGCGAAGAGTTGGAGCCGGCGCGGGCCAAGGCGCAGCTGCTCGGGGTACGCGAGATCTTCATCGAGGACCTCAAGGACGAGTTCGTCCGCGACTACGTCTTCCCGATGATGCGTGCCAACGCGCTGTACGAGGGACAGTATCTGCTCGGGACGTCGATCGCCCGCCCGCTGATCGCCAAGAAGCAGATCGAGATCGCCAAGGCGGTCGGGGCCGACGCGGTCAGCCACGGCGCGACCGGCAAGGGCAACGACCAGGTCCGCTTCGAGCTCGGCTACTACGCCCTCGCCCCCGACATCCGCATCATCGCGCCGTGGCGCGAGTGGGACCTGACCAGTCGCGAGGCGCTGATCGCCTTCGCCGAGGCGCACCAGATCCCCATTCCGCGCGACAAGCGGGGGGAGAGCCCGTTCTCGACCGACGCCAATCTCCTCCACACGTCGAGCGAGGGCAAGGTGCTCGAGGATCCGTGGGACGAGGTGCCGGACTATGTCTACTCGCGGACGGGCAGCCCCGAGGATGCGCCGGCGACGCCGCAGTATGTCACGATCGACTTCGAACGCGGCGATCCGGTCGCGGTCGACGGCGAGGGGTTCGGCCCGGCGGCGCTGCTGGCGAGGCTCAACGACCTCGGCCGGACGCACGGCATCGGCCGGCTCGACCTCGTCGAGAACCGCTTCGTCGGAATGAAGAGCCGCGGCATGTACGAGACGCCAGGCGGCACCATCCTCCACGTCGCCCATCGCGGCATCGAATCGATCACCCTCGACCGCGGCGCGGCGCACCTCAAGGACGCGCTAATGCCGCAGTACGCCGAGCTGATCTACAACGGCTTCTGGTTCGCTCCCGAGCGCGCGATGCTCCAGGCGGCGATCGACCAGAGCCAGGCGAAGGTCGACGGGACGGTTCGGCTCAAGCTGTACAAGGGCCGCGCCGATGTCGTCGGGCGGAAGTCGCCGCAGTCGCTCTATTCGGCGAAGGTCGTCACCTTCGAGGACGACGCCGGCGCGTACGACCAGCGCGACGCCGAGGGCTTCATCAAGCTGAATGCCCTCCGCCTGCGCTTGCTCGGTCGTCGCGACGAGAGGCGTTAGATTGTCGGAAATCTTTACACTTGCTCGCCACCATCTTCATTAAACGCGTCGTAACTTTTTGAAAACGAACGGTCTGTGATGCACCGCCACCGTTGGCACGATTGATGCATAATCCGTTAAGAACTCAAAGCGAATGGATGGATCATGCGCCTGAATTACCTGATCGTTGCCGCGTTTGCCGGCTCGCTGGCGGCCGGTGCGACCGCGACGACCGTTCTCAACGATGACTTCTCGGGCGAAACGCCGGCGCTTCAGGTGGCATCGCTCGCCAACTTTACCGTGACCGGCGGCGTCGATGTCGTCGGCGCATCGAACCCTTACGGCATCGTCACGTCGAAGAATGTCGTCGATCTCGACGGTACGCCGGGGCCGGGTCGGTTGACGACGAACAGCTTCGCCTTCGGGGCCGGCAAGCAGGTCACCCTGACCTTCGTTCTCGGCGGTGCGCAGCGTGGCAGCGTCAGCGACGAGTTCGAGGCCGGCTTCGCCTTCTCGCCCGCAGCGACGATCAGCGGCTACACCCTCGGCGGCGGCTACGGCGGGGTCAACATCGGCGGCTATACCGGCATTTCCGCAATCGAGACGTTTTCGTCGATCTCCGGCACCTCGCCGTTTACCACCTACTCGCTCAGCTTCCTCAGCGTCACCGCCGGCAGCCTGACCGCCAATATCGGTTCGAGCAGCGCCGACAACGTCGGGCCGCTGCTGTCGAGCGTCACGCTCGACATCGGCACGGTGCCCGAGCCGGCGAGCTGGGCGCTGATGATCGCCGGCTTCGGCCTCGTCGGCGTCGCCGCGCGCCGCCGGGCTATCGCGGTCGCCTGACCTTCGCTAGACGGCGGCGATGACCGCCGCCGTCGCCGACTTCATCGCCGCCCACGCCGAGGCGTGGAACAGCGCCGATGTCGACGCGGTCGCCGACGACCTCGCCCTGCCGCAGATGATCGCCCACGGCGACGGCACGACCTTCATCGAGGACGACGCCGCGCTCGTCCGGTGGATCGAGGAACGCCTCGCGCGGTGGGAGGCACTCGGCGTCGCCCAGGTAACCGCGGCCGTCGAGGCGGTCGCGGACCTGCCCGACGACGCGGCGCGGGTGACGAGCCGCTGGCGGCTGGCCGACGCCCACGGCGCGACGCTGCTGACCTTCGTCGCGGTCGACACGCTCGCCCATGACGATGGCGAGTGGTACTTCGTCGTCACCGACACCGCCGGTGAGGACGCCGCCGGCGACCGCCAATAGCGGGTCAGCCGAGGATTGCGCGGTAGCGGAAGAAGTTGAACACCGCCGCGATGCCGGTACCGAGGATCAGCCCGGCGACGACCGGCGCACCCATGGCGACGGCGGCCGAGTAGATCGCATAGTTGATCGCCGCGCCGGCGAGCGAGTTGGCGACATAAGCGCAGAACTCGGGCCACGACGGCGGCGCGGGAGTACGGAAGGTCACATGGCGGTTGAGCCACCATGCGAAAACCATGCCGCCCGCCATCGATACGACACGACCGGCGTACGGGCCACTGCCGGTGCGGAGCATCAGCTGGAGGACGCCCCAGTCTAGGACGAAGGCGAGGCCGCCGACAGCGAGGAAGCGCGCAACCTGCCCCGCCCACGCCGGCAGCCGCGCTCCTCCCGCCGCGAAGAGACGCGAACGCCGCCCGACGACCGCCGCCGGCGGCAGCTCGGCGTCGACGACGGGGTCAGTCACTCGTCAGCAGCGCGGTGAAGAACCCGGTGACGAGCGCCTGGACCCCGAGCGCACAGAGCAGGACCGACGGGATCGCCAGTCGCATCGTCCCCTCGACGTCCATGTCGCCGAAGCCCCGGCCCGCCCAGCCGCCGACGGCGACAATCGCCGTGCCGATGCCGGCGGCAAGCAGCGCCGCGCCCGCGACGCACGTCCGGTCTATGGTGAACAGCCGCCGCGCCAGCTCGATGCGCGGCGAGGTCGGCCACAGCCGCTCGCGGACCCCGAACAGCCGCGCGACGACCGCGAAGCTCATCAACTGCGCGCCGATGATCACCCCGGCGGCGGCGAACAGCAGGGTGTGGACGCCGAGCGTGACGCTGCCGAGGTGGACGCTGCCCGGAAGTAGCGCGGCAAGCAAAACGGTGCCGACCGCGGCAAGGACGAGGCCCGGGTAGAAGAACAGCCACTTCGGTGCGAAGGTGAGCAGGAACTTGAGGTGGCGCCAGCCGTCGCGCCAGCTCCGCAGGTGCGGCGGCCGCGACCGGCCGTCGGGGCTGAGCGTCGTCGGCACCTCGGCGACCTTGAGGTG
>CAHJWT010000109.1 GCA_903643075.1 Sphingomonadaceae bacterium
CCTCGGCCAGTTCGGCGCGGCTGACGTCGAGCCCGGCGAGGCGCGGGTCGGCGAACAGCGCCGCCAGCTCGGCCGTCACCGCCTCGCCGTCGTCGCCGGTCAGCTGGCGAAGGTCGAGGTCGTAGGCGTTGGCGAGCTTGAGGAGAAAGGCTGCAGTCAGCGGGCGTTGATTGCGCTCAATCAGGTTGAGATAGCTGACCGACACCCCGAGGTCGTCGGCCATCCGCGTCTGCGTGACCGCGCGCTGCAGGCGGAGCCGGCGCAGCCGCGGGCCGGCAAAGAGCTTGCTCATCCTGCTCTCCCGCTGGGGGGAAGGGAAGGGACGGTACCGCCCCCTCTCCCGCTTGCGGGAGAGGGGGAGCGACGGCGCTGCAGCGCCGGCCTGCGGTGGAGATGTCGGTTTCCGTGACTGCCTGCAGTCGCCGCTGGATACGCTTGGGGTACACCCGCCGCGCTGGCGCGCGAGTCGCCTCTCCCGCAAGCGGGCGAGGATGTGGAAATCTTTACACTACGACAACCGCCGGTCCACGGTCTGCGCACACCTCGACACGATTTCCACAAGGCCGCCATTGACCGCGCCGTAACCCCTCGGGCATGGCCGCGCAACTGCTTCCGGGGAGGAGCGCCGCGCGGGCAGGTCGAACGGCCGCCCGCGCTTTCTTTGTCAAGACGCCGTCAAAGGAGTGCCACATGTCGAGTCCTACCGGGTACGCCGACCATGTCGCTCGAGCGACCGCGACCATAGCCGATAACGGCCCGCCGTGGGCCGGAATCGGGGCCGAGGCCGTCGCGCGGATGCGGCTGCAGAACCGCTTCCGCACCGGGCTCGACATCGCCAAGTACACCGCCGGGATCATGCGCCGCGACATGGCGGCTTACGATGCCGACCCGGCCAACTACACCCAGTCGCTCGGCTGCTGGCACGGCTTCATCGGCCAGCAGAAGCTCATCTCGATCAAGAAGCACTTCGGGACGACCAAGGGCCGCTACATCTACCTGTCGGGTTGGATGGTCGCCGCGCTCCGCAGCGATTTCGGCCCGCTCCCCGACCAGTCGATGCACGAGAAGACAAGCGTCCCCGCGCTGATCGAGGAACTCTACACCTTCCTCCGCCAGGCCGACGCGCGCGAACTCGGCGGCATGTTCCGCGAGATCGACGCGGCGCGCGATGCCGCCAATACGATGCGCGAGCGCGAACTGCACGCCGCGGTCGACAGGTACGAAACGCACGTCGTCCCGATCATCGCCGACATCGACGCCGGCTTCGGCAACGCCGAGGCGACCTACCTCCTTGCCCGCAAGATGATCGAGGCCGGGGCCTGCGCCCTCCAGATCGAGAACCAGGTCTCGGACGAGAAGCAGTGCGGCCACCAGGACGGCAAGGTAACGGTGCCGCACGAGGACTTTCTCGCCAAGGTCCGCGCGTGCCGGTACGCCTTCCTCGAACTCGGCGTCGACGACGGCGTCATCGTCACCCGCACCGACAGCCTTGGGGCCGGGCTGACCAAGCAGATCGCGATCAGCCACGCGCCCGGTGATCTCGGCGACCAGTACAATGGCTTCCTCGACTGCGACGAGGTCACGCCGGCGACGCTGGCGAGCGGCGACGTCGTCATCGCCCGCGACGGCAAGCTGCTGCGGCCGAAGCGCCTGCCGTCGAACCTCTACCAGTTCCGTCCCGGCACGGGTGAGGATCGCTGCGTGATGGACTGCATTGCCAGCCTCCAGAACGGGGCCGACCTCCTGTGGATCGAGACCGAGAAGCCGCACATCGAGCAGATCGCCGGCATGGTCGACCGCATCCGCGCCGTCGTGCCGAACGCCAAGCTGTGCTACAACAACTCGCCGAGCTTCAACTGGACGCTCAACTTCCGCCAGCAGGTGTTCGACGCGTGGGTCGCGGCGGGCAAGGACGTGGCGGCCTACGACCGCGCGCGGCTGATGAGCGCCGACTACGACGCGACCGACCTCGCCGCCGAGGCCGACGACCGCATCCGCACCTTCCAGGCCGATTCGGCGAAGCGCGCCGGCATCTTCCACCACCTGATCACGCTGCCGACCTACCACACCGCGGCGCTGTCGACCGACGCGCTGGCCAAGGAGTATTTCGGCGCGGCCGGGATGCTCGGCTACGTCAAGAACGTCCAGCGCGTCGAGATCCGGCAGGGGATCGCCGCGGTCAAGCACCAGAACATGAGCGGGTCCGACCTCGGCGACGACCACAAGGAGTATTTCGCCGGCGAGGCGGCGCTCAAGGCCGGCGGCGCCCACAACACGATGAACCAGTTCGCGGCGTAGCGCGGCCGGGCGGTCGTCACGCCCGGTGCCGTCCGACGGCGCGGCTTCGCCGCGACGCCCCTCCCTTGATGAGCGGCGAGGCAGTTCGCCGCCTTCGACAAGCCGCACCGCCTGCGCTACGCCACCCCCGTGCTCGACCGGACCTCGCCACCCCCCCCCCGCCGTCTGCGCCCGACCCGGCGCGGGTTCCTGATCGGCACCGGCGCTGCCGTCGGCCTCGCCGTCGGCTATGCGGTGTGGCCGAAGTCGGTCCCGCTCAACTGGGCGGCGGCCTCCGACGAGACGCTGCTCAACGGCTTCGTCAAGATCGGCACCGACGGGCGCGTCGTCGTCGCCATTCCGCAGGCCGAGATGGGCCAGGGCATTGGCTCGGCGCTGGCGCAGATCGTCGCCGACGAGCTCGGGGCCGACTGGAACACGGTCAGCCTCGAACCCGCGCCGCTCCACCCGATCTACGCCAACCGCGGCATGGCGCTCGACATGACCGCCGGGCTGCCGCCGAGCCTGCAGGGCTTCGCCCGCTGGGGCCTCGGCGGGGTGATCGAGCATTTCGACGTGCAGATGACCGGCGGCAGCACCTCGGTCCGTGGCTTCGCGGCACCGATGCGCCTCGCGGGGGCGGCGGCGCGGATGATGCTGTGCCGCGCCGGGGCGCGCGACTGGGGGGTCGCGGCCGACGAATGCGACACCGACGCCGGCTTCGTCGTCTACAAGGCGAAGCGGGTGCGTTTTGCCGAGATCGTCGGCAAGGTCAGCGCCGACGACGCGCCGAAGTCGCCAGTGCTCCGCGTGGCGCATTCGCTCATCGGCCGGTCGCTGCCGCGGATCGACATCCCGGCCAAGACCGATGGCTCGGCGCGCTTCGGCATCGACGTGCGGTTGCCGGGGCTGGTCTACGCCGCCGTCCGCGCCGGGCCGGCGGGGGGCCCGGCGCTGGTCCGCGCCGACGACGCCGTAGCGCGGAAGCTGCCCGGCGTGATCGAGGTCGTTCACGGCCCGACGTGGGTCGCGGCAGTCGCGACGACGTGGTGGGCGGCAAACAAGGCGGTCGACGCCGTCGATGCGACCTTCGCGACACAGGACCGGCCCGCCGACGCGTGGCTCGCCACCGCCGCGGCCCACGCGCTGGCCGGTAACGCCAAGGCGGTCCGCGACGACGGCGATGCCGCCGGGGCGCTCGCCCACGGAAACATGATCGCCGCCGACTACAGCGTCCCCTTCCTCGCCCACGCCGCGCTCGAGCCGATGACGGCGACGGCGCGGTTCGATTCGGCGGGAAAGGGGGGCGACCGGCTCGACGTCTGGGCCCCGACCCAGTCGCTGACGCTGGCGACGACTGCAGCGGCGAAAGCGGCGGGGCTCGACGAGAACGCGGTCACCGTCCATCCGACGCTGATCGGCGGCAGCTTCGGGCGCAAGGCGGAAAGCGACGCGATCGCGCAGGCGGTCGTTATCGCCCGAGCCGTCAAGCGCCCGGTCCAGCTGATCTGGTCGCGTGCCGAGGATCTTGCCCACGACCGCTTCCGCCCCGCCGCCGCGGCGCGGCTGCGCGGCTCGGTCGCCAACGGACGGATCGCGGCGTGGGACTGTCGCATCGCCGTTCCCGACGTCACCGCGAGCTTCGCTGCGCGCAACCTGCCGGCACTCGCCGGCGCGCCGAAGGCGTCGGCCGAGGGCGTCGACGGCGCGACGCAGCTGCCGTACGACCTCGCCCACGTCCGCGTCGAGCACGCGCTGGTCGACGTTCGCCCGGTCCCGCTCGGCTTCTGGCGGTCGGTCGGGCACAGTTTCAGCGCCTTCTTCGTCGAGAGCTTTATCGACGAGCTGGCGCATGCGGCGAACGCCGACCCGGGGGGGTTCCGCCTCGCGATGCTCCACGACAAGCCGCGCCACGCCGCCGTGCTGCGCGCCGTACTCGCCGCGAGCGGACCGCTCGGCTCCGACGGCGCCGGCCGCGGGCGCGGCGTCGCGCTCCACGAGAGCTTCGGCTCGATCGTCGCGCAGGTCGCCGAGGTCGAATGCGCCAAGGATGCGCCACCGCGCGTTCGCCACGTCTGGGCGGCGATCGACTGCGGCCCGGTCGTCACCCCCGACGGCCTCCGTGCGCAGGTCGAGGGCGCGGTTCTCTACGGCCTCGGCGCGGCGCTGAAAGGCCGGATCTCCTTTGCCGGCGGCCGTGTCGAGCAAGCGAACTTCGACACCTACCCGGTCCTGATGCTGAACGAGGCCCCGGCGATCGACGTGATCAGCGTTCCGTCGGACGCGCCGCTGGGCGGGGTCGGCGAGCCGGGGACGCCGCCGATCGCGCCGGCGGTCGCCAACGCGATCTTCGCCGCGACCGGGGTGCGGCACCGGTCGTTGCCGTTCGTCGCGTGACCCTCCCCCCCGACCACCCCCCCGTCGCGTTCGGCCGGATCGGCGTCCTCCTCGTCAACCTCGGCACTCCTGACTCGGCCGAGACCGGCCCGGTGCGGCGCTACCTCGCCGAGTTCCTGTCCGACCGCCGCGTCGTCGAGCTGCCGCCGATCCTGTGGCAGCCTCTGCTCCGCGGCTTTGTCCTCCTCACCCGCCCCAAGCGGACCGCGGCGAACTATGCCAGGGTGTGGGACGCGGCGGCGAACGATTCGCCGCTCCGCGTGATCACCGCGGCGCAGGCGGCGGCGCTGACGGCCGATCTCGGCGGTGAGGTCGTCGTCGACTGGGCGATGCGCTACGGTACCCCGACGATCCCCGACCGCCTCGCGGCGTTGCGTGCGGCGGGGTGCGAGCGCATCCTGATCGCGCCGCTCTATCCGCAATATTCGAGCGCGACGACGGGGACGGTCAACGACAAGGCGTTCGCGACGCTGACGCAGTGGCGCTGGCAGCCGGCGCTGCGGACGCTGCCGCCGTACCACGACGATCCGATCCTGATCGACGCGCTCGCCGCGACCTTCACCGCCGGCGTCGCCGGCCTCGACTGGACGCCGCAGCTTTTGCTGACCTCGTTTCACGGGATGCCGCGGTCGACCCTCGACAAGGGCGATCCGTACCACTGCCAGTGCCGCAAGACCGCGCGGCTGCTCGCCGGCCGGATCGCGACGCCGCTTGAGGTGTCGTTCCAGTCGCGCCTCGGCCGCGCCGAATGGCTCAAGCCGTACACCGACACGACGATCGCCGCGCTGCCGGCGCGCGGCGTCACCCGCCTCGTCGTCATGTGCCCAGGGTTCAGCGCCGACAACCTTGAGACGCTCGACGAGATCGCGCGCGAGGGCCGCGAGACCTTCCTCGCCGCCGGCGGCACCCACTTCGCCTACCTGCCGTGCCTCAATGCGACGCCGAACGGCAACGCGGCACTGGCGGCGATCATCCGGCGCGAGCTTGCCGGCTGGCTCCCCGCCACTTAGGGTCGCCGTCAAACACGGTCTGGGGAGAGACGGCCATGGCACGGATCGCGATCGTCACCGGCGGCACGCGCGGCATCGGCGAGGCGATCAGCCTCGCGCTGCAGGAAGTCGGCGTGACCGTGATCGCCAACTACGGCGGCGATGACGCCAAGGCGGCCGAGTTCGGCGAGCGCACCGGCATCGCCGCGACGAAGTGGAACGTCGCCGACCACCAGGCGTGCCTTGACGCCGTCGCCAAGGTCGAGGCCGACCACGGCAGCGTCGACATCGTCGTCAACAACGCCGGCATCACGCGCGACGGCACGCTGCTCAAGATGACCTACGAGATGTGGCGCGAGGTGATCGACGTGAACCTCGGCGGCTGCTTCAACATGGCCAAGGCGGCGTTTCCGGGCATGCGCAACCGGAAGTTCGGCCGGATCGTCAACATCGGCTCGATCAACGGCCAGGCCGGCCAGTACGGCCAGGTCAACTACGCCGCTGCGAAGGCGGGCATCCACGGCTTTACCAAGGCGCTGGCGCAGGAGGGCGCGCGCGCCGGCGTCACCGTCAATGCGATCGCGCCGGGCTATATCGACACCGACATGGTCGCCGCGGTTCCCGCCGACGTGATGGAGAAGATCGTCGCCAAAATCCCCGCCGGGCGCCTCGGCCAGGCGAGCGAGATCGCGCGAGGCGTCGTCTTCCTGACCGGCGACGACGCGGGGTTTGTGACGGGATCGACGCTGTCGATCAACGGCGGGCAGCACATGTATTGACCTATTCCCCTCCCGTCTGTGGGAGGGGCGAGAGACGCGCGGAACGCGCGGCCCGGGGTGGGTAATGCGGTGACGACGGCGACTTCCCCACCCCTGGCCCCTCCCGCAGGCGGGAGGGGAGAAGGGCTCGTCAAGGGCTCGGTGACCATTGCCGGGCACCGCACCTCGCTCAGCCTCGAACCCGTGTTCTGGACCGCCCTCCGCGCCGCCGCCGCCGCCGACGGCAAACCGCTCAACGCCCTCGTCGCCGAGATCGACGAGGCGCGGTCGACCGCCCTGTCGAGTGCCGTTCGCGTCTGGCTGTTCGCGCGGGCGCAAGACGGGCGCAAATAACTGCGGCATCGCGCCGCCGACCGTGCTAGTCCCCCGCCAAGGCCGACTTGGGGAAGCCGCGATGAGCCGGACGATCTATGGCGTGACCGCGCTTGCGGTCTATGCCGTCTTCTTCGCCACCTTCCTCTATCTGATCGCCTTCGTCGGCGACTTGGGCCTCGTCGCGATTACCGTCGACCGCGGCCTCGTCGCCGAACCGGCCGCGGCGCTGGCGATCGACCTCGGCCTGATCGTTCTGTTCGGCGTTCAGCACAGCGTCATGGCGCGCCCGGGCTTCAAGGCATGGTGGACGCGGATCGTCCCCGAACCGCTCGAACGCGCGGTCTACGTCCTCGCCGCGAGCCTGTGCCTCGTGGTGCTGTTCGCCCTGTGGCATCCGATCGCCGGCGACGTCTGGCGCGTCGGCGGCGTGCCGGCGACGATCCTGTGGGTCCTGTTCGCCGCCGGCTGGGCGGTCGTCCTCCTCAGCACCTTCCTGATCAACCACTTCGAGCTGTTCGGCCTGATGCAGGTCTATCGTCACTGGCGCGGGCACAGCGCCGCCGACCCGCGCTTCCGCACGCCGTTGTTCTATAAGTTCGTTCGCCACCCGCTCTATTCGGGCTTCCTGCTGAGCTTCTGGTCGACGCCGGCGATGACCGCCGGCCATCTCGTCCTCGCCGCCGGGCTGTCGGTCTACGTCCTGATCGCCATCCGCTACGAGGAGCGCGACCTCGTCGCGCTGTTCGGGGCCGACTACGCCGGCTACCAGGCGTCGACCGGGATGCTCGTCCCCGGCGTCGGCCGGCGGCGCTAGAGGTCCTTGGCCAGCACGACGAAGGCGAGCGGGTCGCCTTCGCGCAGCTCGGCCGGGAACGGGCGCGTCTCGCCGGTCAGGCCGTAGCCGCGCCGCTGGTAATAGGCGATCAGCGTCGTCCGGCGGTCGACGACGGTCATCTCCATCCGCGTCGCGCCGAACCCGCGGGCGCGCTCCTCGACGGCGTCGATCATCAGCCGCCCGAGGCCGTTTGCCTGCCCGGTCGGCTCGACGGCGAGGAAGCCAAGGTAGGCGAGGCCGCCGCCCTTGTCGCTCAGCTGGACGCACGCGACGAGCCGCTCGCCGTCGACCGCGACGAGGAACGTCTCCGCCGGGTTGGCGATGATCGCCGCCAGCGCGGCGGCGTGAGTCCGCGGCCCGGTCAGGTAGTCGGCCTCGTGGGTCCAGCCGGCGCGCGACGCCGGCCCGCGATACGCGCGCTCGATCAGCGCATGGAGAGCGAGGACGTCGTCGACGGTCGCGGGGCGGAGCGGGAGCATGGCGCGGCGATAGCGACGGGTCCGGGGCGTGCCAAGCAGGGTGAGTGGCGGATCGCGGCGCGACCGCCTAAGACGCGCGCGTGACCGCCGCATCCGCCTCGAACATGCCGCCATCGACGGCCGAAGCCGCGATCCTCGCGCAAATCGACGCGAGATCGATGCTCGACCGAACGTGCGCGTGGGCGGCGATCAATTCGGGGAGCCGCAATCTCGCCGGCCTCGCGGCGATGGCCGACGCGTTGGAGCCGGTCCTCGGACGCCTCGGCCCGGTCGCGCGCATCGCCGCAGCGGCGGCGACGGCGGTCGGGGCGG
>CAHJWT010000110.1 GCA_903643075.1 Sphingomonadaceae bacterium
CCTTCGCCGGCGCGGTCAGCGCGGCATCGAGGTCGGGGCTGGCGACGAGCGAGCCGGTGCCGCCGTCGGCGTCGGCGACGAGCCACGCGAGGTCGAGCGGCCACTTCATCGCGCCGAGGCGCTCGTCGGCGGCGAGCCCCGCCGCCTTGTACGCCGCCTTCGCGTCGCCGATCAGCGGGATGACGCGCGCGCCCAAGGGCAGGAAGGTCTTCGCCAGCAGGCCGACCGTGGACATCGGGTCGGTCGGGGCGACGAGGCGGTCGTCGGTCGGCAGGATGGTGACGCGCTTCCACGTCAGCTTAGCCTTGGCCAGCCGCTCGTAGACCGGGCCCGCGAGCCGCCCGCCGGGGAGCGCGATCAACGCGTCGCCGCGCGCGTCGAGCGCCGAATCGATGATGAACTCGATGTCGGAGGCGACCGCGTCGAACAGCTCGTCGGCGTCGTCGTGGTCCCACCATTCGGCTTCGATCATCGTCACCATCCCGTCGTTGTCCGCCGCCTATCGTCGCTCGGCCATCGCCTGACAACCGGCGCTAGCCCAACGCGCGGTAGCGCGCCTCGGCCGCCGCCATGTAGTCGCGCGTGATCGGCAGCGCGTCGCGGGTCCGCGTCAGCTGGATCTGGACGTTCATGTGGCCGTCATTGCGGAACGCCGCGACCGCCGCCGACAGGTAGAACTGCCACATGCGGAAGAAACGCGCGTCGTACAGCGCGACGATCTTGTCCTCGGCGGCGACGGTGCGACGGTACCATTCCTCGAGCGTCAGCGCGTAGTGGAGGCGGAGCACCTCGACGTCGGTGATCCACAGCCACGCGCGCTCGATCGCCGGGGTGATCTGCGACAGCGCCGGCGAGTAGCCGCCGGGGAAGATATACTTCGCCGTCCACGGGTCGGTCGCACCGGGGCCGTCGGCGCGGGCGATGGTGTGGACCAGCGCGACGCCGTCGGGGGTCAGCAGCCGGTGGACCTGGTCGAAGAACGTCCGGTAGTGCGGCAGGCCGACATGCTCGAACATCCCGACCGAGACGATCCGGTCGAAGCTGCCGGTGACGGCGCGGTAGTCGATCAGCTCGAAGCGGACGTGGTCGGCGACGCCGGCGTCGGCGGCGCGGCGGCGGGCGACCTTGAGCTGCTCCTCCGACAGCGTCACGCCGGTGACATCGACCCCGGCGACGCGGTGCAGGTACAGCGCCATGCCGCCCCAGCCGCAGCCGATGTCGAGAACGCGCTGCCCGGGGCGGAGGTCGAGCTTGGCGGCGATGTGCGCCTTCTTGAGCGCCTGCGCCGTCTCGAGGCTGTCGGTCGGGTCGTCGTAGTAGGCGCACGAATACTGGCGGTCGGTGTCGAGGAACAGGTCGTAGAGCCGGTCCGACAGGTCGTAGTGGTGGGCGACGTTGCGCCGGGCGCGACGCTCGAAGTTGAGCTGGTCGAGCCGCGCGGCGAACGCCGCCTGCCGCCACAGCCCGAGGCGGACCGGGTTCGCCCGGTCCCAGCGGACGTTGTAGGTGACCAAGTTGACGACGTCGAAAATCGTGCCCACCTCGAGGATCAGCCGCCCGTCCATGTACGCCTCGCCGGCCCCGATCGCCGGGCCGAGTGCGATCGCCCGAGCTGTCGCCGCGTCGGTCAGGCGGAAGGTCGCCGGGGGAACCGTTGCCGACGGCGACCCGAAGCGGTGGGTGCGGCCGCGATGATCGACGATGGTCAACTCGCCGTCGCGGATCATCCGGTTGAACAGGCGGGAAAGAAGGAACATGCGCGGCCCCGGTGAAGCGCTACCGACGGTCCGGCGTGCCGCCCGCCCGATCGGACGGTAGGTCGCGGTTCGCCGGCCAAGTCAATGCGTTTGCCACCGGGTTCCGACGCAAGCCCCGGGCGCCCCCGCCGTACTGATCGGCAGGAGACCGGCCCGATGACAGCACCGACCTTCCCCCACCGCCCGCGCCGCGCCGAGACGGCGGCGGCACCGCCGAGCCACGCCCGCGTCGCAGCGCCGCGCGACAGCCTGTGGGTGCGGATGGTCGAGCGGTGGCGCGCCGCGCCCGAGACGCAGGACGACTACGACGCGCGGCAATGGTAGCCGTCACGCCGCGGCGCTCCACCCCGCTTCCTTCGCCGCCGCGCGGCGGTCGAGGTCGGCGCGGCTGAGCTTTTCCGAGGCCGACTTCAGCTGGCCGCACGCCGCCATGATGTCGCGGCCGCGCGGCCGGCGGACGGGGGCCGAGATGCCGCCCTGGAAGACGATGTCGCTGAATCGGGCGATGCGCTCCGGGGTCGAGCATTCGTACGCCGACCCCGGCCACGGGTTGAACGGGATCAGGTTGACCTTCGCCGGCAGGCGGTAGTGGCGGATCAGCCGGACCAGCTCGCGGGCATCGGCGTCGCTGTCGTTCTTGTCCTTGAGCATGACGTATTCGAAGGTGATCCGCCGCGCGTTGTTCGCGCCGGGATAGGCGGCGCACGCGGCGAGGAGCTCGTCGATGCCGTAGCGCTTGTTGATCGGCACGATCTCGTCACGGACCGCCTTGGTCACGGCGTGGAGCGAGACCGCGAGATTGACGCCGATCTCGTCGCCGGCGCGCGCCATCAGCGGCACGACGCCCGAGGTCGACAGGGTGATCCGGCGCTTGCTGAGGCCGAGCCCCGTCGCATCCATGACGATGCCGAGCGCCGCCTTGACGGCCTCGAAATTATACAGCGGCTCGCCCATGCCCATCATCACGATGTTGGTCAGCTGTCGTCCTTCAAGCGCGGAGGGCCACTCGCCCAATGCGTCGCGGGCGAGCATAACCTGCCCGACGATCTCACCGGGCGTCAGGTTGCGGACGAGCGCCATCGTGCCGGTGTGGCAGAAGCGGCAGTTGAGGGTGCATCCGACCTGGCTCGACACGCACAGGGTGCCGCGGTCGGCGTCGGGGATGAAGACGGTCTCGGCCTCGTTACCGTCGGCGAAGCGGAGCAGCCACTTCCGCGTCCCGTCGGCGGACACCTGCGCCTGCGCCACCTCCGGCCGGCCGACGACGAAGCGCTCGGCGAGCAGAGCCCGCGTCTCCTTGGCGATATTGGCCATCGCCGCGAAGTCGACGATGCCGCGGTGGTAGACCCAGTGCCAGACCTGCGACGCGCGCATCTTCGCCTGACGCGCGTCGATCCCGGCATCGACCAGCGCGGCGACCAGCTCGGGCCGCGTCAAGCCGACGACCGCGGTCCTGCCGTCGGCGCGCGCGGGAAGGGCACGTGCCACGGGCACCGGATCGATGAGGCCGGGGATCTGCATAGCGCGCCTATATGGGAACCGCGCGATCAAAGCCAATCGCCGGGCATGCCGGGCGGATTGCCGGCGAATGCCGACCGTGACGGGAACGTATCGTCGTGTCGCTGGTCGTATCAGTGCCGATGCCGTGCCGGGAGACTGTCGTTACGACCATCATGTCTCGGCGCGCGCTGCGGCGAACGGTGTGGGCGACGGCCATCGTCGTTGCCCTCTCGGCCCTCGTCGTCGTGGTCGTGGCGGCGTTTCCGCTCGGACTGCTGCGGCCGGTCGCCAGCCGGGCGCTGTCGGCGGCGCTCGGCCGGCCGGCGACGGTCGGCGGGCTTGAACGCCTCGACACCTTCTCCCTCACCCCCGTAATCCGCCTCGTCGACGTCCGCATCGGGCAACCGGCCTGGGTGGGCGACGGCGACATGGCGCGGGTGGCGAGCGTCCGCGTCCGCTTCGCCGTCGCGCCGCTGCTCCGCGGCCGCTTCGTGCCGATCGAAGTCGACGTTGCCGGGATGCATCTCGCCCTGGTCCGCGACGCGACAGGACGGTCGAACTGGTCGGACGCGCCGCGCGACGGCGGCACGGCCCCCCGCCGCGCGACCATCCCCCAGCTACGTCATCTCGCGATCGCCGATTCGGGACTGACCCTGCGCGACGACAAGCGCCACGTCGTCTTCGACGCCACGGTCGCCGCCGATCCGGCGCACGGCCTCGCTGTAACCGGCGCAGGCACCCAGCGCGGCCGGCCGCTGACCGTCCGCGCCACCGGCGGCCGCCTCGATGTCGTCGACCCCGCCGCGTCGTATCCATTCAGGGCAGAGATCGTCTCGCCGCTCGTCGTGCTGACGGCGACGGGGACGATGGACCACGTCCTCGACACCGGTCACTTCACGGCGGCGGTCGCGGCGCACGGCCACGACCTCATCGATCTCGACGACATCATCCAGGCCGGCGTCCCGGCGACGCAGGCGTTCGCCATGACCGCGCGCGTCCGCCACGACGACCGCGACTGGGTCGTCACCCGCCTTGCCGGCACCATCGGGCGGTCCGACCTCGCCGGGCGGCTGACGGCGCGACGGCGCGACGGGCGGAGCATCCTCGACGGCGCGTTCACCGCGAAGGTGTTCGATTTCGACGACCTCGCCTCCGACGAGCAGCTCGCGCGTGGCAAGGCGGAGGAGGCGCGGATCGGCAAGCGCATCGTCCCGGCGACCGCGATCCACTTCGAGAAGCTCGGTCGGACGGACGGCGTCATCCGGTTCAGTGCGGCGAAGCTGCTCAGCCGGCACCCTAGTCCGTTCGTCGGGCTCGACGCGACGCTGACGATGGATCACCGCCGGCTGACTGTGCGGCCGGTCACGGCGCGGCTGACCCACGGTACGCTGGCCGGCGAGATCGTCGTCGACCACCGGACCGGCGAGCCGAAGCTGAGCGTCGCGCTCGACCTCGTCGGCGGCCGTCTCGAGGACCTGTTCGCAATCGACCCAGCGCGCGCCATGGTGCCCGTCGACGGCCGCATCCGGCTGCGTGGGGTCGGCGACACCGTCCGCGCCGCGCTCGGCCGCGGCGACGGCAGCCTCGACGTGTTCGGCCGCGGCGGCGGCATGGACGGCAAGGTCGCGACGCTCGCCGCGGGCGACGTCGTCCGCGGCCTCGGCCTCGCGATCGGCGGCGGCAGCGAACTGGCCCTGGTCCGTTGCGTCGACGCGCGCTTCGTCGCCCATCATGGCGTGCTGACGGCGCGCGACCTGATCCTCGATACCGCCGTGATGCGCGCCGGCGGCGAGGGGACGGTGACGCTGCCCGACGAGACCCTCGCGATGACGCTGCAGGGGCGGTCGAAGCACCCCGACATCGTCCAGTCGACGGTACCGATCCACATCGGCGGGACGCTGGCCAAGGCGACCTTCGACGTCGTGCCCGTCGACCGCTCGCCGCCGAAGAAGAGCCTGCTCGGGCGCATCGGCGAGGTGGTCAAAAGCCTCAAGACGCGCGGCGACGCCGGCCGCGCGACGGCCGCGCCCGATGCGCCGTGCGCTGCGCTGGCCGCCGCCGCGCTGGGGGCGGACTGGGGCCGCCGCCATCCGGCGGGGCGTTGACCTAGCGGAAGTCTGTGACGCGATGTGCGGAAACAGGAGTCATGCGGCCGGCGGGAGACCGGCCAGTCAAGAGGTGGTGGAGCCTAGCGGGATCGAACCGCTGACCTCTACAATGCCATCGTAGCGCTCTCCCAGCTGAGCTAAGGCCCCGGACCACGTCGATCCGCCGGGTGGGGCCGGCGGAATGGCGGCGCTTACGGCAAGACGCACGGCGGTGCAAGGCGTCTACCGATCCTCCCCGCAACCGGAGAGGATCGACGCGGCCCTACGCCTCGTCCTCGTCCTCGCCGGGAACGACGACCGACAAATCCTCGTCCTCGCCGATGTCGACATCGGGCTCTTCGGCATCCTCGGCGACGTCGAGGTCGTCGTCGTCGGCCTCGATGACCTCGCCGTCCTCGTTGGTCTTCGGCGCGGGTTTGGCGGCGGCCTCGAACGGCAGCGGCTGCTTCGACTTGAGCATCGACTCGGGCACCCACACGTTGCCGCAGTTGATGCAGGTCGCAGGATCGTCGTTGCCGAGGTCGTAGAACCGCGTGTTGCACTTCGGGCAGGCACGCTTGGTGCCCCATTCGGGATTGACCATGTGGTACTCCGGGCGGCGCGGGAGGTACCCGGCGCGTATCGGCGCGGGTCATTGCCACAGGGGGGCGGCACTGTCAAAACGCGCGCCGTGACCGCCGCTGCCCTTGGCCCTCGCCCGCTGACCCTCCGCGCCGACGGGCCGCTCGCCGGGACCGCCGCCGTCCCCGGCGACAAGTCGATCAGCCACCGCGCGCTGATGTTCGGCGCGCTCGCCGTCGGCGAGACAACGATCGACGGGTTGCTCGAGGGCGAGGACGTCCACGCGACGGCAGGGGCGCTGCGCGCGATGGGGGCGGACATCGTCCGCGACGACGACGGCGTCTGGCGGGTGTGGGGCGTCGGCGTCGGCGGTCTGCTCCAGCCGGCGACCGCGCTCGACATGGGCAACTCGGGGACGTCGACCCGCCTGCTAATGGGGCTGGTCGCGTCGCACCCGATCACCGCGACCTTCGTCGGTGACGCGTCGCTGTCGGCGCGGCCGATGGCGCGGGTGACGACGCCGCTCGCGCTGATGGGGGCGCGCTTCGCCGCATCGCCCGGCGACCGCCTGCCGCTGACGATGACCGGACGGTGCCCGGCGGTGCCGCTGCGCTACGTCCTCCCGGTCGCGTCGGCGCAGGTCAAGTCGGCGGTGCTGCTGGCCGGGCTCAACACGCCGGGGCGGACGGTCGTCGTCGAGGCGCACGCGACGCGCGACCACAGCGAGCGGATGCTGCGCGGCTTCGGGGCCGAGGTGACGATCGAGGCGACGGCCAAGGGCCGGGTGATCGGCGTCTTGGGCGAGGCCGAGCTGCGACCACAGCGGCTGACCGTGCCCGGCGACATCTCGTCGGCGGCATTCCCGATCGTCGCCGCGCTGATCGTGCCGGGCAGCCGGGTGACGCTGACCGGGGTTGGGGTCAACCCGACGCGCGACGGCTTGCTCCGCGTGCTGGCAATGATGGGGGCCGACATCGCGCTCGCTAACCACCGCGAGGTCGGCGGCGAGCCGGTCGCCGACCTGATCGTCACGGCGGGCGACCTGACCGGCATCGACGTGCCGCCGGAAATCTCGCCAAGCATGATCGACGAATACCCAGCACTGTTCGTCGCCGCCGCCTTCGCCCATGGTTCGACGACGATGCGCGGGATCGACGAGCTGCGGGTCAAGGAAAGCGACCGCATCGCGACGATGGCGGCCGGGCTTGCCGCGTGCGGCGTCGCCGTCGAAGAACTGCCCGACGGCCTCATCGTCCACGGCCGCGGCGGCGATCCGGTTCCCGGCGGGGCGACGGTCGCGGCGCGCCTCGATCACCGCATTGCGATGAGCTTCGCCGTGCTCGGACTGCGCGCCGCCCGGCCGGTGACGGTCGACGACGCCGCGCCAGTGGCGACAAGCTTCCCGGGGTTCGTCGAACTGATGATGGGGTTGGGGGTCTATCGCCCGGTATAGCGTCGAAACCACTCGACGAAGCGCGGCACCCCCTCGTCGATCCGCGTCGTCGGCGTCCAGCCGAGCGCGGCGGTCGTCGCGGCGATGTCAGCGTACGTTGCCGGCACGTCACCGGGCGGCATCGGGCGGAGTTCGCGGATCGCTGTGCGCCCGGTCGCCGCCTCGATCAGGTCGACGACACGGAGCAGCGGCTCGGCGGCGTGGTTGCCGAGGTTGTAGACCGCGTGACCGGACGGCGGCCGGTCGAGCGCGGCGAGCACCCCGGCGACGATGTCGTCGATGAAGGTGAAATCGCGCTGCATGTCGCCGCCGTTGTTGAGCGCGATCGGCCGGCCGGCGAGGATGGCGTCGGTGAACCGCCACATCGCCATGTCCGGCCGCCCCCACGGACCGTAGACGGTGAAGAACCTGAGGCCCGTCGCCGGGAAGCCGAACAGGTGGACGTAGCTTTCCGTCATCAGCTCGTCGGCGCGCTTGGTCGCGGCGTAGAGCGAGACGGGATGGTCGGCGCGGTCGGCGACGGCGACCGGCAGCTTGGCGTTGGCCCCATAGACTGACGACGACGACGCGTAGACGAAGTGGGCGACGCGCCGCGTCCGGGCGACCTCGAGCAGGTTGAGGTGCCCGGCGAGGTTCGACCGGACGTAGCTGCGCGGGTCGACCAGCGAATGGCCGACCCCGGCCTGCGCGCCGAGATGGGCGATGCGGTTGATGGCATGGCCCGCCAGCGCCGCGTCGAGCGCGGCGGCGTCGCTGAAGTCGACGGGTGCGAAGGTGAAGTCTCCCGTCAGCCGTGCCAGCCGGTCATGCTTGAGCCGCGGATCGTAATAAGCGTTGAGATCGTCGACGCCGACGACCGCCTCGCCGCGCGCGAGCAGCGCCGCCGCGACCGCCGCGCCGATGAACCCGGCGACGCCGGTGACGAGGACCGGGTTCACTCCGCCGCGACCGCGAACGCCGGCGGCAGCCGTGCG
>CAHJWT010000111.1 GCA_903643075.1 Sphingomonadaceae bacterium
GGCGGCGACGGCGGTGCGCACCTGCTCCACGCCGTGGGCCGCGGCGATGACCATGGGCGGGTGGCCGACCGCCGCCGCCGCCTCGGCCAGCACCGTCGCATCGGCAAGGTCGAGCCCCGCCGAATTGACCCGCCCCGGAAACAGGTCGCGCGGCAGCGGGATCGATGGGTGACGCGAGCCGCCGACCGCGACGATCTTCGCGACCGGATCGGCGAGCAGCGTCGCGTCGTCGACCGCGCTGTCGGCGAGCTGGTGGACGAAGCTCGAATTCGCCCCGTTCTCGAGCAGGCGGCGGACGAGATAGGCGAGCAGGTCGCGGTGCCCGCCGACCGGCGCGTAGCTGCGGCAGGCGTAGCCCTCGTTGCGGACCAGCCGCTCGTACAGCCCGTCGCCCATGCCGTGGAGGCGCTGGAACTCGAACGTGTCGCGCTTTCCCTGGCCCCAGTCGAGGATGGTGGCGACGGTCAATGCGTTATGCGTCGCGAACGCCGGAAAGATGTTGGGCGACGGCAACATCTTCGCCGCGCAGGCGAGGTACGAAACGTCGGTCGCCGCCTTGCGCGTGAACAGCGGGTAATCGCTCAGTCCCTCGACCTGCGTCCGCTTGATCTCGCTGTCCCAGTACGCCCCCTTGACCAGCCGGACGCGCAGCCGCCGCCCGGTCGCCGCGCCCAGCGCCTGCGCCCAGTCGATCACCGCGCCCGCGCGTTTGCTGTATGCCTGGACCGCCATCCCCAACCCGTCCCATCCGGCGAGCTGGCGATGCCCGGCGACGGCGGCGATGATGTCGAGGCTCATGTCGAGCCGCTCGCTCTCCTCGGCGTCGACGGTCAGGCCGATCCCCGCCGCCATCGCCGCGCTGGCGAGGCTGCCGAGGAGGTCGATAAGCGCGGGGACGCACGTCGCGGCGTGCGCCGTCTCGTAGCGCGGCTCGAGCGCCGACAGCTTGACCGAGATGCTGTGGCGGTGGACGACGTTCGCCGCACCGATGCGGCGGATCGCGGCGACGTAGCTGTCATAGTAGCGCCGTGCGTCGGCCGCCGTCCGCGCCGCCTCGCCGAGCATGTCGAAGCTCGCCGAGAAGCCGGCGTTGTCCTTGTCGGCGGCGCGGTCGAGCGCCTCGTCGATCGTCTGGCCCATGACGAAGATGCCGCCCATCAGCCGCATCGCGGTCGCCACCGCCTGCCGGATGAACGGCTCGCCCGACCGCGCGATCAGCCGCTTGAGGGCGTTGCCCTCCGTGCCGACCAGCGCCCGGGTGAGGACGAGGCCCCACGTCGCCGAGTTGACCAGCGCCGAATCGGACTTGCCGGCGTGCGCGCCCCAGTCGGCCCCGCCGATCTTGTCGCGGATGAGGAGGTCGGCGGTGGCAGGATCGGGTACGCGGAGGAATGCTTCGGCGAGACTGAGCAGCGCTACTCCTTCGGCGGTGTTGAGGCGGTACTGCTGGAGAAAACGGTTGACCCACCCCGAGCCCTGCGCCGCGCGCAGGTCGGCGAGCAGCCCCCGCCCGGTCACCTCGACCCGCGCCCGCGTGTCGGCATCAAGTGTCGCGGCGGGAAGCAGCCCGGCGAGCACGGCGGGCTCGGGCGCGTGGTGGAGGTCGCGCATGGCGGCGCGGGTGGCGGCGAGGGTGGTCATCCAGCGGCCTGTACCGCCTCGACGCTTGGTGGTCACGTGTGCGCTCGGCGACCTCGGCGGTTGACGCACACGTCACCGTCGGTCAGAACCGCCGGCAAGTTCGGGGAGAGACCTGTGCGCACGCCCATGCCGCTCGACGACTATCGCAGCCGGATCGGGCAGGAGGTCGGCGTGTCCGATTGGGTCCTCGTTGATCAGGCGAAGATCGACGAGTTCGCCGAAGCGACCGGCGACCACCAGTTCATCCACGTCGACCCCGTCGCCGCGGCCAAGACGCCATTCGGCACGACGATCGCCCATGGGTTCCTGACGCTGTCGCTGCTGTCGGTCATGGCCTACGACGCGATGCCGGGGATCGAGGGCGCGCGGATGGGGGTCAACTACGGCTTCGACAAGGTTCGCTTCATGGCCCCGGTCAAGTCGGGCAAGCGCATCCGCGCGCGCTATATCCTGACCGGGGTCGAGCAGCGCAAGGACGGCGGCTACCAGTCGACCGTCGCGGTCGTGGTCGAGATTGAGGGCGAGACCAAGCCCGCGCTCGCCGCCGACTGGTTGACGCTCGCCTACCTTTGAGCCGGATCGCGCCCCTCGCCAAGCCGTACCCGCCGGCGTTCGCCGAGGCGATGGCGAGGACCATGCCACCGGGCGCGGACCCGCTCGTTCTGTTCACCACCTTGGCGACAAGCGAGCGGGCGTGGACCAAGTTCGCCGCCGGGTCGCTGCTCGATCGCGGGCCGCTCGGCCTGCGCGAGCGCGAGATCGTCGTCGACCGGACGACGGCCAGGACTGGTTGCGAGTATGAGTGGGGTATCCACGTTCAGGTGTTCGGCCCCAGGGCTAACCTGACGCCCGCGCAGATCGCCTCGACTGCCAACGGCCACGGCGACGACGGCAACTGGAATGAGGCCGAGGCCGCCTTGATCGCCGCGGTTGATGCGCTGCTCGATCGCAAGAAACTCAGCGACGTGGAATATGCCGACTTCGCGCGCTACTACGACGAGGCACAGCAGATCGAGATCGTGCAGCTGGTCGCCTTCTATCACGGCGTCGCGCTGATCTGCGGCGCATTTGCGCTTCCGTTGGAAAGCGACACGCCGCACTTCCCGCCAGCGACTAGCACCGCGGAATGATTGCCACCCGTAGCGTCGGTGAGGATGCTACACCTTCAGCGACGTTTGCCGACGGGGAAACTGTCGGAATCCTTTACACTCGCCGAGTTGGCAGGCGCTTAACCGACTGTAAATCCTAATTTGGAGGATTTGGCACGAATATTGCTGCTGTCTTGTCGCTACATTTGGGGAGCAAGACATGCGCATCATTTCCGTCCTAGCGGCCGTGGCCGCGATCACCGCCGCGCCGGCGTTCGCCGAAACCGTCGATTTCGAAGCTGGCCCGTTCGGCGGGCAAGCCGAAGGCTTCAGCGCCGTCGGCCATTCCAACCTGAAATTCTTCAGCGCCAACGGCAACGGGCTTCAAACCAGCAATTTCGGTAGTCAGGGCGACGGCAACTCGCTCGCGGTCTTCTCCGACGCTGACGGCAACTTCCTCAAGGGCACGTTCTCGGGGACGACGACGTCGCTGGCGCTTGATTTCGGTAACGACGATCCGAACTTTACCAATCCCGGCGATCTCGCGACACTCACGCTGTTCAACGGCGCGTCGCTGGTCTCGACCGTTACCGTCGTGCTTAACCGCGACGACATCATGAACCAGACGATCAGCTACTCGGGCAGCGCGTTCGATAATTTCAGCTTCGCCTACACCGACGCGGCTGGATCGCCGTTCACCGGTGGCGGCGGCGTCAATACCGGCCTGATCGAAATCGTCGACAACATCACCTATGGTGCGGTCGGCGGCACGATTCCCGAGCCGGCGAGCTGGGCGATGATGATCGCCGGCTTCGGCCTCGTCGGCGGCGCGCTGCGCCGTCGCGCGACCCTCGTCGCCGCCTGACGCCAGACTCTTGTGACATGAATGGCCGGGGGTCGTCCCCCGGCCATTTTCGTTTGTCTGCCGCGGACGATTGCGCGATAGCGGCGGCCAAGAGTGCCGCCGCCGGGCTGGTGCCGAGGGAGAGATCGGATGCGTGAAGCCGTCATCGTCGCCACTGCGCGGACCCCGATCGGGCGTGCCTTCCGCGGCGCGTTCAATGCCTCGCCGCCGCCGCTGCTCGGCGGTCATGCGATCAGCCATGCGGTCGCGCGGGCCAAGATCGATCCGGCCGAGATCGACGATGTCGTCTGGGGCGCGTCGCTCCAGCAGGGCGGCCAGGCGCCGAACATCGCGCGGCTCGGCCTCCTCCGGGCCGGCCTGCCGACGAGCGTGTCGGGCCAGTCGATGGACCGTCAGTGCGCGAGCGGCCTGATGGCGATCGCCACCGCGGCCAAGCAGATCATAGTCGACGGGATGCAGGTGACGGTCGGCGGCGGGCAGGATTCGATCTCGATGGTCCAGACCAACAAGATGCGCGTCGACCCCGACCCCGGGCTGATCGCGATGCACAGCAACGTCTACATGCCGATGATCGACACCGCCGAGGTGGTCGCCAAGCGCTACAACGTCAGCCGCGACCGCCAGGACGAGTACAGCTACCAGTCGCAGATGCGCACCGCCGCCGCGCAGCAGGCGGGCAAGTTCGACGACGAGATCGTGCCGCTGTCGGCCAAGATGGGCCTGGCCAAAAAGGAGACCGGCGAGGTCACCTTCCACGACGTGACCTTGAGCAAGGACGAGGGTAACCGCCCCGAGACGACGCTCGAGGGCCTGCGCGGCCTGAAGCCGGTGCGCGAGGGCGGGGTGATCACCGCGGGGAACGCCAGCCAGCTGTCCGACGGCGCGTCGGCGTCGGTGCTGATGGAGGCGGGCGAGGCGGCGCGGCGCGGGCTGACGCCGCTGGGGGTTTATCGCGGCATGGCGTCGGCGGGGCTCGACCCCGACGAAATGGGCATCGGGCCGATCTACGCCGTGCCCAAGCTGCTCAAGCGCAACGGACTGACGATCGACGACATCGACCTGTGGGAGCTGAACGAGGCGTTCGCCGTCCAGGTGCTCCACTGCGCCGACGTCCTCGGCATCGACCAGGCGAAGCTCAACGTCAACGGCGGCGCGATCTCGGTCGGCCACCCGTACGGCATGAGCGGCGCGCGCCTGACCGGCCACGCGCTGATCGAGGGCAAGCGGCGCGGGGCGAAGTACGTCGTCGTGACGATGTGCGTCGGCGGCGGCATGGGCGCGGCGGGATTGTTTGAAGTTGTCTAAGCGGCCGTCGCTTAGTAGACGATTGCCCTTCGCAATCGCCCACTAAGCGCGGACTCGCGTGACGACCGGCCGGCGGCCGCGGCGACCGTCCTGCCGCGTGCCGTCCAACAGCGCGGCTGTGCCGCGACGCTTACCTACGAATGCTTCGCCAGCAATGCCGCGATCTCGTCGGCACTCGCGTTCGTCACTTCCTTCGCCACCTCGGCGACGAGCTTCGCGCTCAATGCCTTGTGCCAGTGCTTGCGCAGCTCGCCGAGCGTCTTCGGCGCGGCGATGACGACCAGCCCCTCGAGCTGTCCGCCGGTCGCCATCTTGTTGAGCACGTCGGCGACCGCGCCGGCGTGACCATCCTCGACGAGCTGCCGGTCGTCGGGGTTGGCGCTGCTGCTGTGATGCCGGCCGCCCGACGCGATCGGATCGGCGTCGCCGACGTCGGGCACCGCGATCGGGGTCAGCTTCGGTGCGGCCTCGGTGCCGGCGCTGCGGAACAGGCTGAACTTCTCGCCGTCGACGACGGCGACGAGGGTGTTGTGGGCAAGCTGCATGGAAATCTCCCGACGACAGGATTGCCCAACCCGCCAGCGCCGGTTTCGGGGCCGCGCGATCGTCGACGCCGGGCCCGACCGTACGGCGTCATCCCCACAGGTCATGCTCGGGCGGCCACACGTCCGACCCGGCGAAAAGCAGGCCTCCGGGGCGATCGTCGATCAGCAGCGGCGCATCGAGATCGGCATACTCCCCCTGCATCGCGGCGAAGAAGGCCGGCGCGATGCCGAGCGAGGTCGCCAGCATGCACCCGGTCATGACGCCGATGCCGCGCTGCCGCGCGGCGTGGATCAGCGCGTGCGCCTCGGTCAGGCCGCCGGCCTTGTCGAGTTTGACGTTGATGAACCGGTAGCGGCCGACGACGGCGTCGAGGCTGGCGCGGTCGTGGACGCTCTCGTCGGCGCACAGCGGCACGGCGCTGCGGATATGGTCGAGGTGGTGGTCCTCACCCGCCGGGACCGGCTGCTCGATCAGATCGACGCGCAAGCCAGCGAGCGCGGCCGCCAGCCGCTCGATGTCGAGGCCGCCCCATGCCTCGTTGGCGTCGACGATCAGCCGCGCGTCGGGCGCGCCGCGGCGAACGGCGGCGACGCGGGCGAGGTCGGCGGAGCCGTCGCCGTCCCCCGCCAGCTTGACCTTGAGCAACTCGCGACCGGCGACCGCGGCGGCGGCGGCGTACATCGTATCGGGGTCGCCGACGCTGAGGGTGAGCGCGGTGAGAAGTGGTTTTGGCTGGGGCAGGCCAAGGGTGCGCCACACCGGCACGCCGCTCGTCTTCGCCGCGAGGTCCCACAGCGCCGCGTCGACCGCGTTGCGGGCCGCGCCGGCGGGGAGCAGGTCGAGCAGGTCGGCGCGCGTCGCGCCGTCGGCGACGGCCGAGGTAACGCCGTCGACCGCAGCCAGCACCGATGCCGCGCTCTCGCCGCGATAGTAGACGGCGGTGCCCTCGCCGCGGCCTGCGGCGTCGCCTTCGCGCACGGTCACCACGACGACGTCGACGTGGGTCTTCGCCCCGCGCGCGATGACGAAGCTGCCGCGGACGGCAAAGCGTTCGATCACGGCGGTGAGGGTGCGCTTGGCCATGTCCGCCCATGCCGCTAAACCCGATTCGGTGGAAGACGAAGTCCAGCTCGATCCCGTCGCGGCGATGGCGCGGATCACCGCACTCGAGATCCTGACCCGCCAGCTGATGGTCATCCAGCTGCGCATCCTCGACGAGCTCGGCCAGATCGATCTGACCCCGGCGTACGTCCGCGAGCTGGCCGAAATCTATACCGCCAAGGTCGATGCCTCGACGATCATCGAATCGTCGTCGAGCCGGGTGAACTACGAATTCAAGGTCAACGTCATCCACCACCTCGAACGCTTCTTCGACGAGATCGCGAGTCATCTCACGGAAAACCCGTGACCGCGCCGGGATGGCGCTTCGCGATCGACCGCGGGGGGACCTTCACCGACATTGTCGCGCACGCTCCCGACGGCCGCGTCGTCACCGCCAAGCTGCTGTCGGCATCGTCCGCCTACGCCGATGCGGCGGCCGAGGGCATCCGCCGGATCGCCGGCGACGCAGCGATCGCCGGCGTCCGGATGGGGACGACGGTCGCGACCAACGCACTGCTCGAACGGCGCGGCGAGCCGGTCGTGCTGGTAACGACGCGCGGTTTTGCCGACGCGCTCAGGATCGGCCACCAGGCGCGACCGCGACTCTTCGACCGGCACATCGTCGTGCCCGACCCGCTCTACGCCCGTGTGATCGAGGTCGACGAGCGCGTCACCGCCGACGGCGAGGTACTAACGCTGCTCGACGAAGCCGCCGCCGAGGATGACCTTGCCGCGGCCTACGCCGCCGGCTGCCGCGCCGCGGCGATCGTTCTCATGCACGGCTACCGCTTCCCGGCGCATGAAGCGCGGCTGGCGAACTTGGCGACCCGCGCCGGTTTCACCCAGATCTCGGTCAGCCACGACGTCGCCGCGACGATCAAGCTCGTGCCCCGCGGCGACACGACGGTGGTCGACGCCTATCTGTCGCCGGTGCTGCGCGCGCACGTCGACCGGGTCGAGGCAACGCTCGGCGAGGTGCCGCTGCACTTCATGCAGTCGAACGGCGGTCTCGCCGGCGCGCGCGGCTTCCGCGGCAGGGACGCGGTCCTGTCGGGGCCGGCGGGTGGCGTCGTCGGCATGGTCGCGGTCGGCCGCGCGGCGGGGTTCGACCGGCTGATCGGCTTCGACATGGGCGGCACGTCGACCGACGTGTCGCACTGGGCCGGCGGGTTTGAGCGCGCGACCGAAACCGTCGTCGCCGGCGCACGCATCCGCACCCCGATGCTGGCGATCGACACGGTGGCGGCAGGCGGCGGGTCGATCTGCCGCTGGGACGGGGTGCGGCTGCGGGTCGGACCCAAGAGTGCGGGCGCGGTCCCGGGACCGGCGGCGTACGGCAACGGCGGGCCGCTGACGGTGACCGACGCGCAGGTCTTCCTCGGCCGGTTGCAGCCGGCGTTCTTTCCGGCGATCTTCGGTCCGCACGGCGACGCGCCGCTCGACACGGCGGCGGTCACCGCCGGGTTCGCCGCGATGAGCGCCGAGACCGGCCTCGCCGCCGCCGCGCTCGCCGAGGGCTTCCTCGACATCGCGGTGGCGACGATGGCGCGCAAGGTCCGCGCGGTGTCGATCGAGCGCGGTCACGACGTCGCCGGCTATACGCTCGTCGCGATGGGCGGCGCGGCGGGCCAGGTCGCGTGCCGCGTCGCTGCCGCACTGGGGATCGGCCGGGTGCTGGCGTCGCCCCATGCCGGGGTGCTGTCGGCATTCGGCATCGCCCTCGCCGATGTCCGCGCCGTGCGCGAGGCGACCGTCGGCGCGGGCCTCGTTGCCGACGTAAGCGCGGTCGTCGCGCGGCT
>CAHJWT010000112.1 GCA_903643075.1 Sphingomonadaceae bacterium
CACAAGTGGACGCTCAAAGCGCCTCTCCCGCTCCCAAAGCGGCACGTCTCTCAGCGACGAGCTACTGACGCCCGCTAGCGGCCCTCGAAACGGTTAGCGCTGTCGCACTTACCTGGCCACCATTTGATGCTTCATGAATAAGCGTCTAATTACGCCAGATACCACCCGAAAGCTGCCAGGCCGCTACCCCCCCCGTTGCTGGCGCTTTTGAGACTTAGCAGTGTCCGATTAACGGGTGTCTGGTTTGAGCATTCGCCGCCCGAAAGCGGTCGGGCCGCTTTCCCCCCCAGCCGAGAACCGTGATCACCCCCGCTTCTTGGCGGACTGCGGCGAACCTAATACACCATTGCCGGGGGTGCGATGACCGACGCCGGCGGCCTATTCAGCAGCTATTTTCTCGACACCGGCATCGCCGCCGCGCCGGCGTGGGCTGCGATAAATGCCGCGATGGTGGCTGCCGCCGCCGCGACGCTTGCGCCGCTGATCGCCGACTTCACCGGCCGCGCCGCGCCGGGCGAGGCCGACACCGAGCGCGACCTGATCGAGCCGGTGCTGACGCTGCTCGGCTGGGCCGACCGCGTCGTCCAGACCGCTGCCGGACGGAGCGACGTGCCGGATTTCCTGCTGTTCCCGAACGCCGCCGCCAAGGCCGCAGCGGTGCAGGTCGGCAAGACAGCCGAGCGCTACCGCCACGGCGCGAGCATCGTCGAGGCCAAGGCGTGGGGCGTGTCACTAGACCGCGGCAGTGCGGCGTCACCGGCGCCGTCGACCCAGATGCTGCGCTATCTCGGCACGGTCGAGGTCCAGTCGGCGGGCAACATCCGCTTCGGCCTCCTGACCAATGGCCGCTACTGGCGACTGTATGACCAGAAGGCGCGGTCGCGGCTCGAGGGCTTCGTCGAGATCGATCTCGCCGACTGCGTCGCCGGGACGCCCAAGGCCGACCACCGCCTGCGACTGTTCTTGACCCTGTTCGCCCGCGCCGCCTTCATCCCCGATGTCGCCGGCGCGACGACGCTGACCGCCGCGCTCGACGCCAGCCGGGCGTTCGAGTCGAGGGTGACGACGGCGCTGGCGACGACCGTGTTCGACACCGTCTTCCCGACGTTGGCGGCTTCGCTTGCCGCCGCCGATCCCGAGCGGCCGGCGATCCTCGACCGCGCCTATCTCGACGCCTTGCGTGAGGCGGCGCTGACGTGGCTCTATCGCCTGCTCTTCACGCTCTACGCCGAAGACCGCGACCTGCTGCCGACCCGCAGCCGCGATGACGGGCTGTGGGCGATGCGCCGCGACATCGCTGCGAAGGTCGACCGTACGTACGCGTTCGCCACCCGTCGGACCAGCTACGACGGCGACCTGCGCGACCTTTGGCGGCAGATCGACACCGGCGACGACGGCATCGGCCTGCCGCCGTACAACGGCGGGCTGTTCGCCGCGGCCCGATCTCCGTTGCTGGCGCGCGCGGTCATGCCCGACCACGTGTTCGCCCCGCTGCTCGACGCCATGTCGCGCGAGCGTACAAGTGCGTACCCCCGGTTCATCAACTACCGCGACCTGTCGGTTCAGCACCTCGGCAGCGTCTACGAGCGCCTGCTCGAGTTCGACCTCGTCGCCGAGGGGGCCGGCATCGCCGTCCGCCCGCAGACCTTCGCCCGCAAGACCAGCGGCAGCTACTACACCCCCGAAGACCTCGTCATGCTCGTCATCTGGCGGACACTGACGCCGCTGCTCGACGAACGGCGCGCCGCATTCGCTGAAGCCTCAGCTAATGACCGCGCCGCACTCGACCCAGCGAGCGCTTTCACCCGGCTGCGCGTCGTCGATCCGGCGATGGGCTCGGGCCACTTCCTCGTCAGCTTGGTCGACTATCTCGCCGACGAGACGATGCGCGCGACCGAGGACGCCACCGCCGACCACCCCGGCTACCGCTCGCCGCTGCTCGACCGGCTGGCGGCGATCCGCGACCGCATCACCGCGCAGGCCGTCGCCAATGGCTGGACGATCGATGACCGCCTCCTCGTCGACCGCCAGCTCGTCCGCCGCATCATCCTCAAACGCGTAATCCACGGTGTCGACAAGAACCCGATGGCGGTCGAGCTGGCGAAGCTCAGCCTGTGGCTCCACACCTTCACCGTCGGCGCGCCTTTGTCGTTCCTCGATCACCATTTGCGCTGCGGCGACAGCCTGGCCGGCGAGTGGGTGCGCCCGGCGATCGACCGGATGCGCCTCGGCGCGCCGCTGTTCCGCTTCGACGCCATCGCCAACGCCGAACGCATCACCGGCGTGATGAGCGCCATCGAGGAGGCGAGTGACGCCGACCTGACCGAGGTTCACGCGTCGCGCGACAACTTCGCGCTGGTCGAAGAGGCGACGGCCGAGGCCAACGCCATGTTCTCGTTCCTCCAGGGCTACCGCTGGGTCGAGGCCGGCGCGGTCGCCGCGCTGGCCCAGGCGAGGCGGCTGCGCAAGCAGGCGACGGCGGCGGCAAGGACCGATCCGGCCGAGGCCCGCCGGCTGGGACAGGAGGCGGCAGCGCTGTCGCGGCGCGGCGTCGCGTTCGACGAGCTGCTCGAGGGGCGGCTCGGCCCGCCGGAAGCGGCGCTCGACATCGCCTATGGCCGCATCGGAGATCCCGACCTGGCTTGGGACCAGCTCGCCCGCGCCGCCCACGTCGCCCGGGTCGCCAACTTCTTCCACTGGGAGATCGCCTTCCCCGGCGTGTGGACGAACACCCAGTCGACGGCCCCGGCGGGCGGCTTCGACGCGGTCGTCGGCAACCCGCCGTGGGACCGGCTGAAGATGCAGGAGGTCGAGTGGTTCGCCGCCCGCCGCCGCGCCATCGCCGCCGCGTCGCGCGCGTCCGACCGCGCGGCGATGGTCCGGCGGCTGAAGGACGACGGCGACCCGCTGGCCGCCGACTATCCGCGGGCGAGCGAGATGGCGGCCCTCGCCGCGCGCATGGCCGGCCTCGACGCCGACAAGGGCGGGCAGTTCCCGCTGCTCGGCGGCGGCGACGTCAATCTCTATTCGCTGTTCGTCGAGCGCGCCGCGCGGCTGCTCGCGCCCGGCGGCATGGTCGGGCTGCTTACGCCAAGCGGGATCGCCGGCGACCTCGGCGCGGTCCCCTTCTTCAAGTCGGTCAGCACGTCGGGGCGGCTGGCGGCGCTGCTCGACTATGCCAACCGCCCGATAGTAGGCGCGCGCGAGTTCTTTCCCGATGTAGATAGCCGATTCAAGTTCTGCGCATGGCGGACGCAGCGGCCCTCTTCGAGGCGCGCCGCTGGGCCGACTTCGGCCGAGGTGCAGACGATGTGCGCGGCGTTGAGGACGCGGCGGTCGAGCACGGCGCGGCCCGGCGCGGTGTGGACGTCAAGGTCGGCGTAGGTCACGTGCGCCGTGCGGACGGGCGCGGCATCGGCTGGACCGGCGGCGGCGGCGAGGCAGATGCCGGCGCAGATGGTGGTGCCGACGGCGCCGAGGACGGTGCGGGCGACCGAGGAACTGAAGGTGTCGAACATGATGCTCTCCCTGGCCCTCGAGGCTTCCGGACCATCCGGTGCCTTGTGCCATGGGCATTGCAGACACCGTGCCAAGTGACTGCCCGGCCGCAAATTCAACGACTTGCGCGAATAGTGCGAGCGGTGCGCCCGCCGGTACGACCAACGCTTGCGAACGTTCGGCGAAATCCGCCAAGTCTTGGCGGCTAGCGCCTGAAGCGCCGCAGCAGCGCGCTGGTATCCTGCCGCTGCCCGCCCATCCCCTGCACGTCGCCGTAGAACTGGTCGATCAGCGCGGTCCCCGGCAGCGCGATGCCGAGCTGCCGCGCCTCATCGAGGACCAGTCCGAGGTCCTTCCGCATCCAGTCGACCGCGAAGCCGAAGTCGTATTCTCCCTTCGCCATCGTCGCGGCGCGGTTGTCCATCTGCCACGACTGCGCCGCGCCCTGACCAAGGACGCCGAACACGGCGCCGGCGTCGAGTCCGGCGGCGAGGGCGAAGTTGACCGCTTCGGCCAGCCCCTCGACGACTCCGGCGATGGCGATCTGGTTGACCATCTTGGTCAGCTGGCCGCTTCCCGCCGGCCCCATCAGCCCGCTGCGGCGCGCATAGGCTGCCAGCAACGGCTCGGCCGCGGCGAAGGCCTCGGGCGTCCCGCCGCACATGACCGTCAGCGCCCCCTTTTCCGCCCCCGCCTGCCCGCCCGATACCGGCGCGTCGAGGACGAGGAGATCGTCCCGCGCCGCAGCCAGCTCGCGCGCGATCGTCGCGGATACGGTGGTGTGGTCGACATAGAGCGCGCCGGGGGCCATGGCTGCGACCACGCCGGCGTCCCCCAGCGTCACCTGCCGCAGGTCGTCGTCGTTGCCGACGCAGGTGAATACCGCCTCGCTCCCCTCGGCGGCGGCGGCCGGCGTCGCCGCGGTCCGCCCGCCGTACTCGGCGACCCACGCCTCGGCCTTGGCCGGCGTGCGGTTGAACACGACGACCTCGTGTCCGGCCCGCGCGAGGTGGCCGGCCATGGGGCAGCCCATCGTGCCGAGACCGACGAAGGCGACGCGCGCCATCAGGCGAGATGCGGCAAGGTCGCCGCCCGGATATGGCCCGCCAGCACGTCGGGAATGCTGACCTGGGGGAAATGGCGGCACGGCAAGAGGCCGATGTCGATGCCGGCGGCGCAGGCGAGCTTGACGTTGCCGAGGAACATCGCCGCCGGGGTCAGGCCGCCGATCGTCCACGTCAGCGGCTTGCCCCGCAACGTCGCCGGGTCGATGCGGCGCGCGGGATCGACCTTGGCGACATACTGGCGGACCCACGTCACGTAGTTAAGCGCCAGCCGCGCGTGGACGTCTGGGCCGAGCGCGTCCCATTTCGCCGCATCCTCGTTGAACACATTGGCGAAGAACGGCGTCAGGAACGCGACGATCCCGGCGTCATCCATCGTCAGCAGCCGGCCCAGCGGTCCGCCGCCGGCGGTCGCGGCGTCGTCCATCCCCGCGCTCTCGTGGATGACGGCGTTGCGGACCAGCGCCGGGTGGTCGCGCAGCAGGTCGACGACGGCGACCGCCGCCGAGCTGCACCCCCAGTAGGTCGCGCGGTCGATGCCGAGCGACGTGACCAGCGCCGCGACCTGACCGCCGAGGCGGTAGAGCGAGATGTCGGCGGCGTCGGCCGGCGTGCTCGTCCGCGAGAAACCCGGCGTGTCGAAAGTGAGCACGGTGGAGTCGGCCGCAAGCAGATCGGCGACCGCCGCGAACGAGGCGCAGTCGCCTTCCCCCGACGGAATCAGGACGACCGCCGGGCCCGCGCCGCGCCGCTCGCAGTACCAGTCGATCCCGCCGGCGGTGTGGTGGAAGGCGTCCATGGTAACTCCTGTTCGGGCGAGGTGTAGCGCAGGGGAACGCGAGAATGAATATGGGTGCGCCGGCGATGGACCGCTGTCCTACATGGCGGCACCCGGTTAGATGGGTGACGATGACGATGCCGCCCCTGCTCCGCGCGACGCCGGTAACGGAACCCCAGCGAGTCGCTTAGCCTGTTCGCCAAGAAGTGACGGTGTGTAGAGTGTGAAATTAGCCGCAGATTTGCGCTGCGAGGCAGCGCCCGATAAGCGCGCCGGATGACCGCTCTCACCCCCATCGCCGCCGCCGACCCGCTGCCGATCGACTATGCCGACGTCCTCGCCGCGCAGGCCGCCATCACGGGCCAAGTGGTGCGCACGCCGTGCCTCCACAGCCGAACCTTGTCCGAGCTGACCGGCGCGGAGATCTGGCTCAAGTTCGAGAACCTCCAGTTTACCGCCGCCTACAAGGAGCGCGGCGCGCTCAACAAGCTGCTCAGCCTCGACGCCGCCCAGCGCGCGCGCGGCGTCGTCGCGGCGTCGGCGGGCAACCACGCGCAGGGCCTCGCCTACCACGCGCGGCGGCTCGGCATTCCGACGACGATCGTCATGCCGCGCCACGCGCCGCAGGTGAAGGTCCGCCAGACCGAGGGCCACGGCGCGACCGTCATCCTATACGGCGAGAGCTTCGACGACGCCGTCACCCATGCGCACATCGTCGAGGCCGAGCGCGGGCTGCTCTACGTGCCGCCATATGACGACGCGCTGATCATGGCCGGCCAGGGGACGGTCGCGGTCGAGATGCTCGACGACGTACCGACGCTCGACACGCTCGTCGTGCCGATCGGCGGCGGCGGACTGATCTCGGGGATGGCGACGGCGGCCAGGGCGATCAACCCGGCGATCAGGATGATCGGCGTCCAGGCCGAGCTCTACCCGTCGATGTGGGCGAAGACCCACGGCGAGGTCGCGCGGTGCGACGGCGACACGCTCGCCGAGGGCATCGCGGTGAAGACGCCGGGCGTGCTGACCTACGCCGTCGTCCGCGCGCTGGTCGACGACATCCTGCTCGTCGGCGAGCGCGACCTCGAGCGCGCGGTGTCGTTGCTGTTGACGATCGAGAAGACCGTCGTCGAGGGGGCCGGCGCGGCGGGGCTGGCGGCGGTCATCGCCAACCCGTCGCTTTTCCGCGGGCGGCGGATCGGCCTCGTTTTGTGCGGCGGCAACATCGACACGCGGCTGCTGGCCAACGTCCTCCTTCGCGACCTTGCGCGGTCGGGGCGACTGGCGCGGCTGCGCATCCGTCTCAAGGACCGGCCGGGGCAGCTCTTCGAGGTCGCGCGCGTGTTCGATCGGCTCCAGGTCAACATCCTCGAGGTCTACCACCAGCGGGTGTTCACGACCCTGCCGGCGAAGGGCCTGATCACCGAGATCGAGTGCGAGACGCGCGACCGGGACCATCTCGACCGCCTGATCGAGGCGCTGCGGGCGAGCGGCTACGACGTGCGGCCGGTCGAACTGGATTAATTTCTCCCCCGCGGGGGAGAAATGTAACATCATCCATTCCCCCTACTCTTTCCCCCCGCCATGCCGCATAGGGAAGCGTGACCGATCAGAGCTTCCGCTTCCCCCGCTTCTTCGTCACCACGCCGTCGCCGTGCCCGTACATTCCGGGGCGGCTCGAGCGGAAGGTGTTCACCGAGATCAAGGGGCGCGAGGCCGGGCCGATGACCGAGGCGCTGAGCCGTATCGGCTTCCGCCGCAGCCAGAACGTCGTCTACCGGCCGAGCTGCGACGGGTGTACCGCGTGCGTCTCGGTCCGCGTCGCGGCGCGCGAATTCGTGCCGTCGACGTCTCAGAAGCGCCTCCTTAAGCGCCACGCCGACCTCGATGTCAGCGCGTGCGAGCCGTGGTCGACCGAGGAGCAGTTCGACCTGATGCGCGCCTACCTGACCGCGCGCCATCCCGACGGCGGCATGGCGGCGATGGACGCTTACGACTTCGCCGACATGGTCGAGCAGACCCCCGTCGACACCGTCGTCGTCGAATACCGCGAGCCCCACCCCGATCACCGCGGCCGGCTGATCGGCGCGTGCGTCACCGACAAGCAGTCCGATGGCCTGTCGATGGTCTACAGCTTCTTCGACCCGATCGGCGAGCGCCGGGGGCTGGGCACCTTCATCATCCTCGACCACATCGTTCGGGCGCAGCGCGCGGGGCTGCCGTACGTCTACCTCGGCTACTGGATCGCCGACCGGCCGCAGATGGACTACAAGACGCGCTTCACCCCGGTCGAGCGGTTGACGGCACGGGGCTGGATGCGGGTCTAGGCGGGACGACGCGGCGATTCCGACGTAGACCTACCACCGGTCGTGAGCCGGGACAGAGAAGACTTGCCTTTCGTCTTCACCCGCGCCATAGACGCCTCGCATCCGGCCGGGGCCCGCCCCGGCCGTTTGCATTTGATCAGCCAGCCGGAGAGGCGTCGCACCGCGCGGCGTCGACGATCGGCCACGGAGTACCGACCCCATGCCGATGTACGAGCATGTCTTCCTCGCGCGACAGGATCTGGCCAACGCCCAGGTCGAGGCGCTGAGCGAGGGCTTCACCAAGATCATCGCCGATGGCAACGGCCGCGTTGCCAAAAACGAGTATTGGGGGCTGCGCTCGATTGCCTACCGGATCAAGAAGAACCGCAAGGCGCACTACGTCATGTTCAACATCGACGCGCCCGCCGCCGCGATCGCCGAGCTCGAACGCCAGGTCGGCCTGTCCGAGGACATCCTCCGCTTTATGACCGTCCGCGTCGACCAGTTCGAGGATGGCCCGTCAGCGATGATGCGCCGCAACGAGAGCCGCGACCGCGATCGCGAAGGCCGCGACGGCGACCGTGGCCGCGACGGGCCGCGCGGCGACCGGGGCGATCGTGGCGACCGTGCCGACCGTCC
>CAHJWT010000113.1 GCA_903643075.1 Sphingomonadaceae bacterium
CCGCCGCATGCGCCGCCACTCCGCCGCCGCAGCCGGTCGTCGCCAAGCCGGTCGCGCTGACCCCCGTGCCGGGGCTCGAGCGCATCCTCGGCCACCCCGCCGCCGAGGCAACCGCGCTGCTCGGCAGCCCAACGCTCGATCGCCATGAGGGCCCGGCACGCGCCGTCCAGTTCGCCGCGGCGGGCTGCGTCCTCGACGTCTACTATTATCCCGGACCCGCCGGCCAGCCGACCGCACGCTTCGCCGAGGCGCGGCTGCCAACCGGAGCGAGCGACAGCCCGGCGCGCTGCTTTGCCGCGCAGCTCGCGGCGCGGGGTCACGGCTAGGCGGCCGTCGGCGACCGTGTTAACGTCCGCGTCAACCAGCCTTGGGAGACGCTCGTGGACCTCAACTTCTCGGACCAGGACCTTGCCTTCCGCGACGAGGTCCGCACCTTCATCGCCGACCACTACCCGCCAGGGCTGAAGGCCAAGTTCGACGAGGGCGAAGAACTGTCGAAGGAGGACTTCCTCAGCTGGCACAAGGCGCTCGCCGCCAAGGGCTGGGCCGGGATCGCGTGGCCGGTCGAATACGGCGGGACCGGCTGGACCAGCGTCCAGCGCTACATCTTCGCCGAGGAGAGCGCGCGCGCCGACGCGATGCGCCTCCTGCCGTTCGGCCTAAACATGGTCGGGCCGGTGATCTACACCTTCGGCACGCCCGAGCAGAAGGCGAAGTACCTGCCGCGCATCCTCAGCGGCGACGACTGGTGGTGCCAGGGCTACAGCGAGCCGGGCGCCGGCAGCGACCTCGCCAGCCTGCGGACCAAGGCCGAGCGCTTCACCGGCGATGACGGCAAGGAGTACTACCGCGTCAACGGCCAGAAAACATGGACGACGCTGGCGCAGCACGCCGACATGATCTTCGCCCTCGTCCGCACCGACCCTGCCGCCAAGCCGCAGGAGGGGATCAGCTTTCTCCTCATCGACATGACGACGCCGGGCATCACCGTCCGCCCGATCATCACCCTCGGCGGCGAGCACGAGGTCAACGAGGTCTGGTTCGAGGACGTCATCGTGCCGGTTGAGAACCGCGTCTTCCACGAAAACAAGGGCTGGACCTGCGCCAAGTTCCTCCTCGCCCACGAGCGCACCGGCATCGCCGGCGTCGCCGCGTCGAAGCGCGGGGTCGAGCGGATCAAGACCATCGCCCGCGCCGAGCTCGACAGCTTCGGCGACGGGGCGCAGCCGCTCCTTGCCAACCCGTTCTTCAAGCGCAAGGTCGCCGAGCTCGAAATCGACCTGACTGCGCTCGAATTCACCGAACTGCGAACGCTTGCCGGTGAATCGCAAGGCAAGGGGCCGGGACCGGAGTCGTCGCTCCTCAAGATCAAGGGCACCGAGATCCAGCAGCGCATCACCGAACTCGCGCTGGAAGCGGTCGGCCACTACGGCGCGCCGTACTTCCGCGGCTTCGGCGAAGGCGACAACGAGCACCCGATCGGCCCCGACTCCGCCCACCGCGCCGCGCCGACCTATTTCAATGTGAGGAAGACGTCGATCTACGGCGGCTCGAACGAAATCCAGCGGAATATCATCGCGAAGATGGTGCTGGGGCTGTAGGGACACGACATGACGCGCGACGATGCCATTTCTAAGCTGCGCCGGCAGCTGCCCTCCCTTCGCGACATTGGAATTACAGGCCTGTCGCTCACCGGCGACGCAGCGCGTAATGGGACCAGCGGCATAGGCGAGATAGAGGTGGTTTTGGACATCGACCTCGCCGCCCACCCCGATTTCGACTTACTAGCCTTGGTTGGAGTAGAAAACGATCTCGAGGACGATCTGGGAGTTCCCGTGCGGGCCTTTGTCGTCGGCCCGGGAATGCGGACGGCGACGCGTGAAGCCATCATTCGTGGCGCCATCCCCATCGCTAGCTGATGGAGTTGATCGGCAGACTCAAGTCGGCTGTCGCGCTGATCGACCTCGCGGTGGCTTCGGTCGGATCGACGGACGAGGCTTCATTCCGACAAGATCGCCTGCTGATCGACGCGACGGCTTATCGCGTTCTTCACATCGGCGAGGCCGTGTCTGCTTTGCCGGAGACATTCAAGAGCCGTCATCCGTTTCTGCCGTGGCGGCGAATGATAGGCATGCGTCACCGGTTGGCTCACGACTACGACGGGATCGACCCGGCGTTGGTCTGGCGGACGATCCGCGAGCATCTCGGCGAACTTCGCGCCGTCTGCGTGAGGCAGCTGGCGGCGGATAACAATCTAGGGGAGTAGCATGGACTTCAACTTCACCGACGAACAGACCATGTTGCGCGAGTCGGTTTCGCGCTACCTCGCCGACACCTACGACTTCGAGACGCGGATGAAGACGGTGAATGGCGACGCCGGGTGGAGTCCAGCGGTGTGGAAAGCCTTCGCGGAGGAACTCGGCATCCTCGGCGCGGCGTTCGCCGAAGACCACGGCGGGCTCGGCGGCGGCGCGATCGAGAACATGATCGTCATGGAGGAGGTCGGCAAGGCGCTGGTCATCGAGCCGTACCTGTCGACCGTCGTCATCGGCGGCGGCTTCCTCAAGCGCGCGGGCGGCGGCAACGCCGACGCGGTCATCCCGCAGATCATCGCCGGGCAGGTCGTCATCGCCTTCGCCTATGCCGAGCCGCAGGGGCGCTACAACCTCGCCGACTTGCGGACGACAGCGCGGAAGGACGGCGACGGCTATGTCGTCAATGGTCACAAGGCGGTCGTCCGCGACGCGCCGTTCGCGACGCACTTCATCGTCACCGCGCGCACCGGCGGTGGCCAGCGCGACGCCGGCGGCGTGTCGGTCTTCCTTGTCCCGGCCGACACCGCCGGCATTACCCGTCGCGACTATCCGACCGTCGACGGCGGCCGCGCCAGCGAGATCTATTTCGAGAACGTCCGCGTCGACGCCGACCAGCTGCTCGCGGCCGAAGGCGACGGGCTGCCGCTGGTCGAGGCGGTGGTCGACGAGGCCGTCGCCGCCGTCTGCGCCGAAGCGGCCGGCGTCACCCGCAAGCTCCACGAGGGCACGCTCGACTACAGCCGCCAGCGCAAGCAGTTCGGCCGCCCGATCGGCGAGTTCCAGGTCCTCCAGCACCGCATGGTCGACATGTTCATGGAGGTCGAGCAGGCGGTGAGCATGACGCTGATGGCGACGCTGCGCCTCGACGAGCCCGACCGCGCGAAGCACGTCTCGGCGGCGAAAAACAAGATCGCCCGTGGCGTCCGCTTCGTCGGGCAGAACGCGGTTCAGATTCACGGCGGCATCGGCATTTCGAACGAGCTCGCCATCGGCCATTACTTCAAGCGGGCGACGATGATCGAGGGCCAGTTCGGCGACGCCGACTATCACCTGCGGCGCTACGAGAGCCAGATGGACTGAGGCGGAGGCACCACGCCGCTGTCCTACAGGGGCACGTTCTGTTATGATCCGTCGATGATCAGCAGTGCGCCCGACCTGACCTCGTTCGTCCGCTGCGATCCGCGACGGCGTGCCAGCGAAACCGAAATTTGGGTGGTAGAGCCCGGCGCAGCGAAGTTTGCGAAGTTACGCGCCTACATTGCGCTCGCCCGTGTCGGCGGAGCAATGGCCCTGCTTGCCGCCGGCGTGCCGCTGGCCGCCGCTCCCGACCTCGACCGGCTGCTGTCGGGTACCGTGACCGGCAAGCCCGAGCGCTGCATTCGTCAGCGCGATCTCCGCGGGCAGACGATCGTCAATCAGTCGACGATCGTTTTCGAGCGCGGCTTCGGGCGCTATTATCGCAGCGACGTCGGTCCCGGCTGTGCCGCGCTACGCCCCGACCGCGCGATCGTCACGCGCGAGATCGCGATCGGCATTTGCGCCGACGATCCGTTCGAGGTCGTCGATACGATCAGCCGCGTCGGCTACGGCACGTGTACCTTCGGTCCATTCGTCCCCTACCAACGCCCGCCGGCAAAATAATTTTACCTGTGCCGCTTGTAGCGAAACTCAACTTAGATATATCGAACATATCGATAGATCAAAATGGAGTTTCGATATGCATTTCCATCCTCATGGCCACCGCGGCTTCGGCCACCGCATGATGCATGGCATGGGCCGTCACGGGTTCCGTGGCACCCGCGGCGGCGGCCGGATGTTCCAGCACGGCGACCTTCGCCTGCTTATCCTCGCCCTCATCGCCGAGGCCCCGCGCCACGGTTACGAGATCATCCGCGAGATCGAGAGTCGGCTTGGCGGAGCCTATGCGCCGTCGCCGGGTGTCGTTTACCCGACCCTGACGATGCTTGAGGAGTTGGGCTTCGTCACCGCGGCGTCGACCGAGGGAGCCAAGCGCCAGTACACGATCACTGCCGAGGGCAACGCCCACCTCGCCGCCAACCAGGCGACGGTCGACGCGATCATGGCGCGGATCGACGAGGCCGGCAGCGGCCCCGACACCGGGCCGCGGGTGCTGCGGGCGATGGCCAACCTACGCTTCGCACTCAAGCTCCGCCTCGGCCGCGGCAGTGTCGACGACGTCGCGGCCGACCGGATCGCGGCGATCCTCGACGCCGCCGCCGCCGACATCGAGCGGAGCTGAGGCGATGCACAGCCACGCCACCGTGCCGACGGCGAGCGGATCGAAGTACCTCCAGCAGCTATGCAAGCACTGGAGCCACCGCTTCGCGGTCGACTTCGACGCCGACCGCGGCACCGTCCCGCTGCCCGGCGGCGTCCTCACCCTCGCGGCGACACCCGAAGCGCTCAGCCTCGACCTCGCCGGCAATGATCCCGCGACGCTCGACCGGATGGAGCCGGTCGTCGCCGAGCATCTCCAGCGCTTTGCGTTCAGGGAGACGCTGAGCTTCGACTGGGTGCGGTCCTAGCCGGCTATCCGTACAGCGCATCCAACCGCGCGCCGTAGACCCCCTCAATCACGTGCCGCCGGATTTTGAGCGACGGCGTCATCTCGCCGTTGTCGGTGGTGAACGGGGCATCGGCGACGACGATCCGGCGGACCCTCTCGTGGGCGGCGACGCGGGCGTTGACCCGGTCGACCGCCGCCTGGAGCGCGCGAGCGAACTCGGGCTCGGCGCGCAGCCGGGCGAGGTCGGCCGGCATCCCGGCATCGCGCGCCCAGCCGAGCGCCCACTCGGGGTCCGGCACGACGAGGCCGACGAGGTACGGCCGCCGGTCGCCGTGGACCATCGCCTGCATGATCTCGGGCTGGAGCGTCAGCATCCCCTCGACGCGGGCCGGCGAGATGTTGTCGCCCTTGTCGCTGACGAGGATGTCCTTCTTGCGGTCGGTGATGATCAGGTGGCCGTCGGCGTCGATCCGGCCGATGTCGCCGGTCAGCAGCCAGCCATCCTGCAGCGCCTTGTGGCTGTCGATGTCGTTCTTCCAGTAGCCGTCCATGACATTCTCGCCGCGGATCAGGATTTCGCCGTCGGCGGCGATGCGCGCTTCGCCGCCGCGCAGGACCGGGCCGACGCTGTGCATCTTGATCTTATGCGACGGCCGGTTGCACGAGATCAGCGGCCCCGCCTCGGTCTGGCCGTAGCCCTGGCACAGCGTCAGCCCGAGCGCGGCGAAGAACAGCCCGACGTCGGCGTTGAGCGGGGCGCCGCCCGAGACCAGCGTCTTCAGCCGCCCGCCGAAGCGCGCCTGCACCCGCCGGCGGATGGTGGCGTCGAGCAGCGCGTCGTATGGCCGGTCGGTCAGCGGCAGCGTCCCGCCGCGCTCGTAGCGCTTGCGCCCGAGCCGCAGCGCGGCGTTGAACAGCGTGATCGCCGTGCCGCCCTGCTTCTCGATGCCCTTGCCGATGCGCGCGCGGAGCACCTCGAACAGCCGCGGCACGACGACCATGATCGTCGGCGCGACCTCCTCCATGTTGGCGGCGAGCTTCTCGAGCCCCTCGGCATAGTGGATCGACGCGCCGAGACCGATCGCGGTGAACTGCCCGCAGGTATGCTCATAGGCGTGGCTGAGCGGCAGGAACGACAGGAAGCTGTCGTCGCCGCCGGGAAAGTCCTGCTCGATGATCTCGCACGCGGCGGCGACGTTGGCCAACAGCATCCCGTGGTGCTGACGGACGCCGCGCGGGGTGCCGCCGGTGCCGCTGGTGTAGATCAGGCAGGCGAGGTCGGCGCGGCCAGCGACGATGTCCGCCCGCGTCCGCGCGACGTCGGCCGGTTGACTCGTCAGCAGCGTCGTCCAGTCGACCAGCCGCGTTCCCGACGCCTGCGCGACGCGCAAGGGCTCGAACGCGATCACCAGCCGGCACGCATCGGCGGTGACCACGGCGGGCAGCAATGCGGCGGCGAGCTTCGTCGTCGACACGACCGCCGCGACCGCGCCGCTGTCGGTCAGGATGTGGCGGTGGTCGGCCTCGGTGTTGGTCGTGTACGCCGGCACCGTGATCGCCCCTGCCGCCATGATCGCATAGTCCGCGATCAGCCATTCGGGGCGGTTCTCGCTGACGAGGACGACGCGGTCGCCGCGCCGGATACCGGTGGCCGCCAATGCCGCGGCGAGTCGCGAAACGTCGTCGGCGACCTCGCGCCACGACCGCGATCGCCATTCGCCGCCGGACTTGTGCCACAGGAACGGATCGTCGCCGTAGCGCGCCGCCTGATCGAGGAAGTGAAGGACGAGGTTGGTCGCGGCATCGGCCCGGTCGGCGAGCGGGGTCGGCGGCGTGGTCACAACCCGAGCGCCACCCCTTCGCTGCGCGGGTCGGCCCCGCCGCGCCAGCCGCCGGGGATGCGTTCGATGCCGTTGGCCTTAAGACCGAGCGGGAACTGCACGGTGCGATGCCCCATCGCCTTGAGCGCCGGCTCCATTGCGGCGAGGAACGGTCCCTTCTCGAGGACCAGCGTGTCGTCGTTGGTGAAGATCAGCGGCAGGGCGATCGCGTCCTGGATCGACAGATGCCAGTCGAGCACGCCGACGATCGCCTTCGCTACCTGCGCCGGGATCGTCGGGCCGCCGGCCGCGCCGACGGCGAGGACGACCCGGCCGTCCGGTCCGTAGACGATCGCCGGCGACATCGACGACCGCGGCCGCTTGCCGCCCTCGACCCGGTTGGCGACCTTCGTACCGGCGATCTCGGGGACGAAGTCGAAGTCGGTCAGTTCGTTGTTGAGGACATAGCCGCCGACGACGAGCGACGAGCCGAACGCCCCCTCGACCGTCGAGGTCAGCGACGCGACATTGCCGGCGGCGTCGGCCACGGCGATGTCGGTCGTCGACGGGATTTCGCGGCTCTTCGGCGCGACACGCGGCTGCGCGCCCCGGGGGGTGCCGGGCTCGGCGTGGGCGAGGGCGTGGTCGGCGGACAGCAGCGCGGCGCGATCGCGCAGATAGGCGGCGTCGGTCAGGCCGGCGACGGGCACGTCGACAAAATCGCCGTCGCCGCCGTATGCCGCCCGGTCGGCGAAGGCGAGGCGTTCGCTGTCGGCGAACAGATGCCACGCCGTCACACTGTCCTTGCCCAGCTTGGCGAGGTCGAACCCCTGGAGCTGACCGAGCATCGCGATCACGGCGATCCCGCCCGCCGACGGCGGTCCCATCGAGCAGACGCGATAGGTTCGATACGCACCGCACACCGGCGCGCGTTCCTTCGCTCGGTAGGCGGCGAGGTCGGCGACGGTCATCGTCGACGGGTTGGTCGGCGCGTGGTCGACCGCGGCGACGATCGCGGCGGCGTTCGCTCCCCGATAAAAGGCGTCCGGCCCGTTCGCCGCGATCGCTTCGAAGGTCTTCGCAAGTTCCGCGTTGACGATATGCTCGCCGGCGGTCTTCGGCGTTCCGTCGGGGTGGAGGAACAGCGCCGCCGCCGCCGGTTGGCGGGCCAGCGTCTTGCGCCGCTCGGCGATCGCGCTCGCCAGCCGCGGGGTGATGTCGTAGCCGGTGCGGGCCAGCGCGATCGCCGGGTCGAACAGCTTCGCCCACGGCAGCTTGCCGTACCTGGCGTGAGCGAGCCGGAGCATCGCGACGTTGCCGGGGACACCGACGCTGCGCCCGCCGGGGATCGCTTCGCCATAGGGCTGCGGGGTACCGTCGTCGGTAAGGAACAGCCGGTCGGTCGCCGCCGCGGGGGCCTTCTCGCGGCCGTCGAACGTCGCCGGGGTGCGGCCACCCGCCGCCTGGTAGACGAGGAGGCCGCCGCCGCCGATGCCCGACGACTGCGGCTCGACCACGGTCAGGGCGAGGACGGTCGCGGCGACCGCGTCCATCGCGTTGCCGCCGGCCTTGAACATCGCGATGCCGGCGG
>CAHJWT010000114.1 GCA_903643075.1 Sphingomonadaceae bacterium
CGAGGTCGCCCGCCTCGACCAGGGCGACGCGCAGCCCGCGCCCGGCGGCGTCGCGCGCGATCCCCGCGCCGTTGATGCCGCCGCCGATGACGAGCAGGTCGAAGGGGGTGTCCATCGCGCGCCTTGTGCCGGGGCGGCAGCGGCAAGTCGAGCGTCGCGCCGCCTCGGCCTACGCGACGCGCGGTTTGACGCGGCGCGGCGGCGTGGCGCATCAGGCGGCGGGGAGAACGCGATGCCCGACCTGATCCTCGTCCTCGACGAGGGCACGACCTCGACCCGCGCGGTCGCGTTCGACCGCGGCGGCGCAATCGTCGCCACCGCCGCGCGCCCGGTCACCCAGCATTATCCGGCGAGCGGCTGGGTCGAGCACGACGCCGACGAGTTGTGGACGCTCAGCCGCGACTGCCTCGACGAGGTGGCGCGCGAGGTCGGGCCGGAGCGGATCGCGTGCCTCGGCCTGACCAACCAGCGCGAGACGGTCGTCTTCTGGGACGCGGCGAGCGGCGACGCGATCGCGCCGGCGATCGTGTGGCAGGACCGGCGCGGGGCCGACCTGTGCGACCGGTGGCGCGACGCGGGCCTCGAGCCGGCGGTGCAGGCAGCGACGGGGCTCGTCCTCGATCCCTATTTCTCGGCGTCGAAGATCGCGTGGGCGCTGGCGAACTGGCCGGCGGTGGCCGATGCAGCAGCGTCGGGACGGTTGCGGCTCGGCACCGTCGACGCGTGGCTGCTCCACAAGCTGACCGGAGGCGCGGTCCACGCGACCGACGCGACCAACGCCTCGCGGACGCTGCTGATGAATCTGGCGAGCTGCCGATGGGCCCCGGCGCTGATCGACCGCTTCGGCGTTCCGGCTACCGCGCTGCCGGCGATCACCGACTGCGCCGGCGTGCTGGGCACCGCAACGATCGCCGGCCGGGCGATACCGATCACCGGTTGCGCCGGCGACCAGCATGCCGCCGCGATCGGCCAGGCGTGCCTGTCGCCCGGGATGGTCAAGGCGACCTACGGCACCGGCACCTTCGTCCTCGCTCACGCCGGGTCCGCGCCGCCGGCGTCGGCCCACCGCCTGCTCGCGACGCTGGCGTGGCGGCTCGACGGGGAGGCGGCCTACGCGCTCGAAGGCAGCGTCTTCACCAGCGGCGCGGCGGTCCAGTGGCTGCGCGACGGCCTCGCCGTCATCGCCGCTGCGCCCGAGACCGAGGCGTTGGCGGCGAGCGTCGCCGACAGCGGCGGTGTCGTCGTTGTCCCAGCCTTCACCGGGCTCGGCGCGCCGCACTGGCGGGCCGACGTCCGCGGCCTGATCACCGGCATCACCGCCGCGACGTCGCGCGCCCACCTCGCCCGCGCGACCTTGGAGGCGGTGGCGCAGCAGACCGCCGACCTGCTCGACGCGCTGGCCGCCGACGGCGTCGCCGCGACCCGGCTGCGCGTCGACGGCGGCATGGTCGCCAACGACTGGCTGTGCCTGCACATCGCCGACGTGCTGGGCATCCCCGTCGAGCGGCCGCGGGTGATCGAGACGACCGCGCTCGGCGCGGCGATGCTGGCCGGGGTCGGGGTGGGGTGGTTCGCGAACCTCGCCGAGGCGAGCGCGATGCACACCGTCGACCGGGTGTTCACCCCTGCGGTCGACGCCCCCGCGCGTGCCACCGGCCGCGAACGCTGGGCGAAGGCGGTGCGTCAGGCGCTGACGGCATGACCGGCGCGAGCGACGGAATCGGTGCCGCACTGCTCGGCCTCGGTGTCCTTGCCGCGCTCGCGCTGATCGCCGTCGGCGGCCGCGCCCTCGTCACCCGGCGCGGCGATCGGCTGAAGGCGGCGCTGATGGTCGGCGCCGGCGTCGTCGTCCTGATCAACGTCTGGCTGTACAGCTTGCCCTCGCCGGGGCGTCAGCGGTCGCGCTCGTCACGAGCTGCCACCCTGTCCGCCCGTGCCGAAGTGGCCATGCCACTTCTCCTCCAGATACGTAGCGCGCAGCCTTATCATGGTTTCAATCCGCGCCAATCGCGCGCCTTGTCTTACCGCCCCCGCGTCAGCTCCCGCATCGCCGCGTCCAGGCCGCCGAGTGTCAGCGGGTACATGCGGTCAGCCATGATCGTCCGCACCATCTGAATCGACTGGCCATGCCCCCAACTCGCCTCGGGGATCGGGTTGAGCCACACCGCCGCCGGGTAGACCTCGGTCAGGCGGCGCAACCACGCCTCGCCGCTCTCCTCGTTCCAATGCTCGACCGAGCCGCCGGGATAGGCGATCTCGTACGGGCTCATCGACGCGTCGCCGACGAAAACGAGCTTGTAGTCGTGCGGGAACTTGTGGAGCACGTCCCACGTCGGCGTCCGCTCCGACCAGCGGCGGCGATTGTCCTGCCACAGCGCCTCGTACGGCATATTGTGGAAGTAGAAGAATTCGAGGTGCTTGAACTCGCTCCGTGCCGCCGAGAACAGCTCCTCGCAAAGCTTGATGAACGGGTCCATCGACCCGCCGACGTCGAGGAATAGCAGCACCTTGACCGCATTGTGCCGCTCGGGCCGCATGACGATATCGAGGTACGCCTTCCGCGCCGTGCCGCTGACGGTCGCGTCGAGGTCGAGCTCGTCCGCCGCGCCGTCGCGGGCGAAGCGGCGCAGGCGGCGGAGCGCGACCTTGATGTTGCGCGTACCGAGCTCGACCGTGCTGTCGAGGTTGCGGAACTCGCGCTTGTCCCACACCTTGATCGCCTTGCCCTGCCGCCCGGCGTCCTGGCCGATGCGAATGCCTTCCGGGTTGTAGCCATTGGCCCCGAACGGCGAGGTGCCGCCGGTTCCGATCCACTTCGAACCGCCCTCGTGACGCTCCTTCTGTTCCTCCAGCCGCTTCCGTAGCGTTTCCATGATCTCGTCCCACGACCCGAGCGACTTGATCTTCGCCATTTCCTCGTCGGTGAGGTGGAGCTCGGCGACCTTGCGCAGCCATTCCTCGGGGATCTCGGCGGTGCCGGTCTCGACCGTCGTCTCGAGCCCCTTGAACACGCGGCCGAAGACCTGGTCGAACCGGTCGAGCAACCCCTCGTCCTTCACGAACGCGGCGCGCGACAGGTAGTAGAACTGCTCGACGCTATGGTCGATCGCATCCGACCGCAGCGCCTCGAGCAGCGTCAGGTGCTCGGTCAACCCGACGGGGATTTTCGCGGCGCGGAGTTCGGTGAGGAAGGTGAGGAACATTAAGCATTACTCATTATTATATTCCTGTTCGTGATATTCTCTTACCATTTTTTCAACGTCAACATGCTCCTCGGGAATAATCCCAAAATATTCGAGAGGATCGTCTTCCTCTGAGGCTGTATAAATATTGCCTAGCTTAGCCTCAAGGAGTTCTTGATAACCCTCAAGCTTAAGCTTACACACACCGCAAACCATTTGGTTCGGCAGAACCCGGGCTTCTCGAGAAATTGTTGTGGCTTCTTCGTCAATTTTTGTCGGAGATCTGCTCACAACCTCACCAGTTAACGCAGCGTTAAACCCACATGCTGGGCATATGCAGGCCCGCCTCAGTCGATGTTTGGATAGAGCGGTTTTTACCGCTGCCTGACCCTTAGCAACCAAATCGGCCTTTACCTCACCGGATACAGCCGCCACTCGACCTTTGGCCTCCCCAATCTTCTTTGCTACTTCCGCTTTGATGCTCTTCCTTCGATCAGCCAGAATCTGCTTCGCAGTCTTGGCGTAAGCTTGACCATAGAATTCTACCGGCTCGACGGCTAGATGTTGCAGTAAAACGTCAAATATCTCGTAAATCTGCGGTAACCAGCTAGAATTGTCAAGTCCCTCAAATGCTGTATCTCCCGTGTGCAATTCTTCGTTACGACGGTTCGCGATAATGAGTCCAAAGGTCGACATTTGATCCGTAAATTCATCGACGTAGATTGAGCACCGTGCAAAAACAGCCTTTGCTCCAATAGACTTTGGCGGAACTTTTTGATTTTTCCCAAATGCATAATGAACATTGGTTTCTTGTGTCGGGTCGGCTAGCAATACCGGATGAACTTTCGCCAAGGCAGCACGAGCGAGAAGTTCCAATGAAAGGCTCATCCAGAACCCGCACAAGGCCGAATCAACGGGGTTGTCATGGGCTCGTTCCGTAAAGGCCTTCGCCTTGGCTAATAGTGAGGCGCTATCCCAAGACATCTTGCCTCCAGTAGATACGCGTTAATCGCCTGTGTGCACATTCATGAGGAACTATATCTCGTAAATGGAGACATTTCCAATTATCGATTAAGATAGCATTACTGTCCGCCCAATTTATGCGAAAGGTTCTACTTACTGAAAGAAGAGCTTCGGTCGCATTAATGTCAATGTTGTGCGGTCTCATGCAGCCTGGATCAAGTCGTATTCTCTGTGCCCCATTAAAACGGTCTATAATACTACAATAGGACCCAACACCAGGCCGCCGAATTGACGACCATTGACAACGTTCAAGATAACCTCGAACATTGATCGCCAACTTACTCAAATCGGGGAGATAGATATGGGTGGGTACGGTCGGACTGGTCGCAACGTCGCACCTAAGCAATATAAATCGTGCCGGAATCTGGACGTGAGCTTCGTCAGTATGTGGATGTTGGCGGCCCATTCCGATTATAGAGGATAGTGACCGTCTGGGAGCTGCATTCCTATCAAATGGTACAAGTTCCTTCAAACATTCGTCTATAGATACATTTGAATATGTCTTACAAATCAAGCCGCTAGCCTGATTTATCTGATCTGATAGAGCGCCCGTGCGAAGACGTACAAACCCATCTTGTTCCAATGACTTATCGTGTTGCACAAGACAAGACATCTGCCCTACGCCTGACCACCACCCTGCCGCCGGCTCATGAACGCCAGCCGCTCGAACAGCATCACGTCCTGCTCGTTCTTGAGCAGCGCACCGTGCAGCGGCGGGATCAGCGTCTTCGTATCGCGCGAGCGCAGCACCTCGACCGGCAGGTCCTCGTGCATCAGGAGCTTGAGCCAGTCGAGGAGTTCGCTGGTGCTCGGCTTCTTCTTCATGCCCGGCACATCGCGGATGTCGTAGAAGATGGTTAGTGCCTCCCTCACCAGTTCGCCGGTGATGTCGGGGAAGTGGACGGCGACGATGCGTTCCATCGTCGGCCGGTCGGGGAACTTGATGTAGTGGAAGAAGCAGCGGCGGAGGAAGGCGTCGGGCAGATCTTTTTCGTTGTTCGAGGTGATGACGACGATCGGGCGCTGCGCCGCGACGACCTGCTCGCCGGTCTCGTAGACGTCGAAGCGCATCCGGTCGAGCTCGGTCAGGAGGTCGTTGGGGAACTCGATGTCGGCCTTGTCGATCTCGTCGATCAGCAGGACGGGGAGGGTGGGGGAGGTGAACGCCTCCCACATCTTGCCGCGGCGGATGTAGTTGGCGATGTCGCGGACGCGGGCGTCGCCGAGCTGGCCGTCGCGCAGGCGGCTGACGGCATCGTATTCGTACAGGCCCTGCTGCGCCTTGGTCGTCGACTTGACGTTCCATTCGATCAGCGGCGCGCCGAAGGCGGTGGCGATCTCGGCAGCGAGGACGGTCTTGCCGGTGCCGGGCTCGCCCTTGATCAGCAGCGGCCGACGGAGCGTCGCCGCGGCGTTGACCGCGACCTTGAGGTCGTCGGTAGCGACGTAGCCGGCGGTGCCTTCGAAGCGCATGAGGTGTCCCGGGTCGGTTGACGTGGGCGTCATGCTAGGGGCGGGGCCGGCGGCGAGCAAGCGTCGCCGGCGGCAGGCGGAACCCGGAGGTGCCGCGACCCTTTGCCAGCGAAGGCATTGCCGCCTAGATGCCGGCGGCGGGAAATGATTGATTCGGGTGAAATCGGGCCGGTGACGGCCGGCGAGGACGGTGCCGCCCGCGCGACGGTCGCGACGCGTGCCGGTCCGTTGCCGCGACGAGAGCCTGCCGTCGCGCCGAAGCGGCGGTTCTTTGGCTGGCGTGCCTTCGGCCGGGTGATCGCACGCGACGACCTCCGGGCCGACGGCAACGTGTTCACGCTGGCGCGCTGGCTGCTGGCGATCGCGGTGATCCGGACCCACGCCTACGGCCTGACCGCGGTCGATACCGATCCGCTGCGCCCGTTCCTGCCGTACCCGGTCGCCCGCCTCGCGGTGCTGCTGTTCTTTTCGCTGAGCGGTTTCGTCGTCACGGCGAGCCTCCAGCGGCGCGGCGCGGTCAGCTTCGTCACAGCCCGCGCATTGCGCATCCTGCCGGGACTGTGGGTGATGCTGGCGGTGACGACGGTCGTCCTAGGGCTGTTCTTCACCAGCGTCGCGCCGGAAGATTTCTTCACGTGGAGCAACCTCGGCGACTACGTCGGCCACAACATGGTCCTGATGGGGAAGGGCGACTTCAAGCTGCTTGGCGTCTTCTCGTTCAACCACGAGGACTATGCCAACGGGCCGCTGTGGTCGATCCCGGTCGAGGTCCGCTGCTACCTGCTGCTGGCCGTCACCGGGGTGATCGGGCTGCTCGGGTATCGCCGCGTCTACCTCGTTGGGTGCATCGCGCTGCTGGCGGTCGCCTTCTCGCCGATCGGAGCCCAGGTCTTGTTCGTGCCGATGTCGGTGGCGTTCAACACCGGCGTCGTCATGTACCTGTGGCGCGACCGGCTCTACCTGTCGTGGCCGCTGGCGATCGTCGTCGTCGCCGCCGCGCTCGCCGTGCCCGACGTCCAGGCCGCGCAGATCGCCGTCCAGATCGCGTTCGCCTATGCGCTGGTCGTCGCGGCGATCCTGCTGCCGGCGGGAGTCAAGCGGATCGGGTCACGTGCGCCCGATTACAGCTACGGGCTGTATATCTACTCCTACCCCGTCCAGCAGGCGCTGATCGCGCTCGGCATCGGGCTGACCCCGGCGGGCAACCTCGCCGCGTCGCTCGCCGTGATCGTGCCGCTCGCGGCGCTGTCGTGGCACTTGGTCGAGAAGCCGGCGATCGGCCTCAAGGACCGGTTCGCCCGGCCGCGACCGCCGCTTACCCCCGAACCGGCGATCTGACCCGCAACCCCGGCCGCGGCGTGCCGTAACCGGTGACGCACGGGTGGGGGAGGGCGATGATCGAGCCGGTCGGCGAACGCCGCGACTTCCACGTCTTGACCCCGCCCCGCGCAGCGTGGCCGCGGTGGCTCGGCCGCCGCCTGACCGACGCCGACCTGCGCCACGACGGCAACGCCTTCACCCTGCTCCGCTGCGGCCTCGCGGCGGCGGTGATCTACACCCACGCGATCGGCATGACCGGCGGCACCGATCCGCTGCGCGCCGTCCTGCCGTTCGCGGTCAGCCGCCTCGCCGTGCTGCTGTTCTTCACGCTGAGCGGGCTGATGGTCACGGCGAGCTTCCTCCGCCGCGGCGTCGGCGAGTTCGTCGTCGCGCGCGCGCTGCGCATCGTGCCCGGGCTGTGGGTCATGCTGGCGGCGACGACGGTCGTCCTCGGGCTGGGCTTCAGCGACGTCCCGCCGAGCGACTTTTTCACCCCCGTCAACCTCGCCGGCTATGTCGGCCGCAACCTGACGCTGACCGGCGGCGGCGCGTACCGCCTCGCGGGCGTGTTCACCGGCAACGTCGCGCCCGAGGTCAACCGCTCGCTGTGGTCGATCCCACAGGAGGTCCATTGCTACCTGACGCTCGTCGTCGTCGGGATCGCGGGAGTGCTGACGCGGCGGCGGTTGCTGCTCGCCGGCTTCGTCGCGCTGGTCGGGGTCGCGCTGACCCCGCGCGGGGCCGCCGTCGCGTTCCTCCCGCTCGCAGTGTCGTTCTACGCCGGCGTCGTCGTCTACCTGTGGCGCGACCGGATGGTCCTGTCGTGGCCGCTGGCGGCGATGGCGGTCGCCGGCGGCCTGGCGCTCCCCGCCGGGGCCGCGGCGCAGACCGGGTGCGCGCTCGCGTTCGCCTACGCCGCCGTCGTCGCCGCGACCGTTCTCCCGGCCGGCGTCAAGCATTGGGCGGGGCGGATGCCCGACTACAGCTACGGCATCTACATCTACGCCTTTCCGGTCCAGCAGGCGGTGATCGCGCTCGGCCGGACGACGACGGCGGCCGCCAACATCGCCGCGTCGCTGGCGATCGTCGTCCCGCTTGCGGCGCTGTCGTGGCACTTCGTCGAGCAGCCGGCGCTGGCGCTCAAGCGCGCGTCGCCGCGCCGCGCAACGGCGC
>CAHJWT010000115.1 GCA_903643075.1 Sphingomonadaceae bacterium
GGCGTCGGCGGTGGCGGCGACGCGGCTGGCCGGCGACGCCGCGCACGTCGCCGGGCTCGCACGCCGCCTCCTCGACCGCTTGGGTGTCCCGTTCACGATCAACGGCGATGGCGCGCCCCGCTGGCCGGGGATCGTCAACCTGAGCCTTGCCGGCGTCGACGCGACCCGCCTGCTCGCCGCGACCCGTGAACTCGCGGTGTCGACCGGGTCGGCCTGCTCGTCGACCAACGGGCAGCCGAGCCACGTCCTCACCGCGATGGGGCTGGGCGACGGCCTGCGCGTCAGTTTCGGACGGTTCACCACGGCCGTCGAGGTCGACGCCGCGGCGGCCGCGTTGACCGCCGCCGCCCGCCGTCAGGCCGTGCTTGCGGCGTGACGCGTCGGGGGCCGATCACCCGATGACGCCCGCCCGATGACGCAGGTCCGCTTCGTCTCGGCCGACGGCAGCCGCGTCGTCGAGGTCGACGCCCCGGCGGGGACGCGCCTGCTCGATCTCGCCCAGGCGCACGACCAGCCGCTCGAAGGCGCGTGCGAGGGGGCGATGGCGTGCTCGACGTGCCACGTCCTCGTCCGCCCCGACGATTTCGCGAAGTTGCCAGCGGCGACAGCGGAGGAGGAGGATATGCTCGACTTCGCCGTCGGCGCATCGCGGACCAGCCGCCTGGCGTGCCAGATCTGGCTCGCCCCCGACCTCGCCCACCTCGAGGTCAAGATGCCGCGCGGCAGCCACGATGCCTCGCGTCGGTGACGCGGCGGCGGCTTGCGCGATGCCGGGACGGCGTCCATATCGACGACGGGAGTCGGGCGGGCAGTGCTCTCGCCAACCCGGTCAGGTCCGGAAGGAAGCAGCCGTAACGAATCCGCGCTGGGTCGTTCCCGGCTCCCACCCCGTTACGCGAAGGCCGCCGCATTCCCGCCATGGATGAGCTGTTCGCCGCCGACCCCGCACCGCCGCCCGCCGCCGAATACCGCGTACTCGCGCGGAAGTACCGGCCGGCCGACTTCGCCGCGCTGCTTGGGCAGGACGCGATGGTGCGGACGCTGGGCAATGCGATCCGCCGCGGGCAACTGGCGCAGGCGTGGCTGCTGACCGGGGTCCGCGGGGTCGGCAAGACGTCGACCGCGCGGATCATCGCCAAGGCGCTCAACTGTGTCGGTCCCGACGGCACCGGCGGGCCGACGATCACGCCGTGCGGGGTATGCGAGCCGTGCGTCGCGATCGCCGCCGGGCGCCACATGGACGTCATCGAGATGGACGCCGCGTCGAACACCGGGGTCGACGACGTCCGCGAGATCATCGAGGCGGTGCGCTATGCCGCGGCCAGCGCTCGCTACAAGATCTACATCGTCGACGAAGTCCACATGCTGTCGAAGAACGCGTTCAACGCGCTCTTGAAGACGCTCGAGGAGCCGCCGCCGCACGTCAAGTTCATCTTCGCGACGACCGAGGTCGGCAAGCTGCCAATCACCGTCCTGTCGCGCTGCCAGCGTTTCGACCTCCGCCGCATTCCGGCCGACACCCTCGCCGCGCACTTCGGCTGGGTCGTCGAGCAGGAGGGGGCGACGGCCGAGACCGAGGCGCTCGCGCTGATCGCCCGCGCCGCCGAGGGCTCGGTCCGCGACGGGTTGTCGATCCTCGACCAGGCGATCGCGCATGGAGCGGGCGCGGTGACGGCGGCGGCGGTGCGCGACATGCTCGGCCTGTCCGACCGCGGCGCGGTGCGGTCGCTGATGGCGCTGCTGCTGGCCGGCGAGGCGGCGGCAGCGCTGTCGGCATTCAAGGACAGCTACGACCTCGGCACCGATCCGGCGCAGGTGGTGCAGGAACTGCTCGAACTGGTCCACACGGTCACCCGCGCGAAGGTCGCCGACGCCGACGACCCGGCGATGAGCGTCGAGGAGCGCGCCGTCGTCCGCGACTGGGCGAACCGACTGTCGTTCGCCAACCTCCACCGGCTGTGGCAGCTGCTGCTCAAGGGGCTGGCCGAGGTCCACGCCGCGCCAGTCCCGGTCCAGGCGGCCGAGATGGCGCTGCTGCGGATCATCCACGCGACGTCGCTGCCCGATCCCGGCGAGCTGGTCCGCAAGCTGATCGAGACGGGGGAGGGGGGAACGGCGTCCACGGCGTCGGTCGAGGCCCGGGGTGCCGGGGCGACGATGCTCGACCAGCGTGGGCCGCTCCACCCACTTGGCCCGGTCATCCCCGCGAAAGCAGAGACCCATCTCCTGCTGCCGCCGGCGATGGGTCCCCGCGTTCGCGGGGATGACCGGCAAGATAAGGAAGGCAGCGGGGCGGAGACTGATTCGGCGGAGACCGGCGGTGCGCCGCTTCCCGCCGACTTCGCCGCCCTTGTCGCGCTGGTCGAACGCCATCGCGAGCCGCGCCTCGCCCATGCGCTCGCCGAGCAGGTCCGCCTCGTCGACTATGCGCCGCCGGTCGTGACCATCGTCGCCGCGCCCGATCTCGGCCCGGGCTTCGCCGCGCAGGTGATGGCGGTGCTGGCACGGATCACGGGGGCGCGGTGGACGGTGACGCTGGCGCGGGACGGTGGCGGGCCGACGCTGCACGAGGCGTCGGAGGCGCGGATCGCCACCGAGCGCGCCGCCGCGCTCGCCGATCCGCGTGTCCGCGAGATCCTCGCGGCCTTCCCGCAAGCCACGCTGCTCGCTATCGAAGCCGACGACCTGCCCGACAGCCGGAGTTCCGCCGATGCCTAACCTCGACGACATCATGAAGATGGCACAGGGCCTGCAGGACGACATGGCGAAGGCACAGGCGAGCCTCGACGCGATCGAGGTCGAGGGCGCGGCCGGCGGCGGGCTGGTGACGGTGCGCGCGACGGCGAAGGGACGCGTCCTCGGTGTCGCGCTCGATCCGTCGCTGCTCAATGCGGCCGACCGGGAAATGCTCGAGGACCTGATCGTCGCCGCGTTCAACGACGCCAAGGTGAAGGCCGACACCGTCGGCCAGGCCGAGATGCAGAAGATGACCGCCGGCCTGCCGCTGCCGCCGGGGTTCAAGCTGCCGGGAATGTAGCGCAGCGCGGCCGGGCGCAGCGCGGCGGAAGCTCTTGCGGCCGTTAGCTGCGCAGGGACTCGCGCTAGCTCGGCCGGCGGGTCGGGCGGCCGTTCCGCCCGCACCCGTCCGACGGCGCGGCTTCGCTGCGACGCAAGCCAACCCCGACCAGCCCGAAGCCGGCGACGAACAGCGCCCACGTCGCTGGCTCGGGCGTGCCGCCGGTCGCGGTGTAGAAGCCGACGGTGTGGTTGTCCGACTCGTAGCCGCCGCCGTTGGTGCTCTGGGTGAAGCGGACCTCGTCGAAGCTGCCGGTCTTGTCGTAGAAGTTGATGAAGGCATAGGGCTCGGCGCCGTTCTGGCCGGTGTAGCCCGGGTTGGGGTTGCCGAAGTAGTTCCGGTTGCCGCCGATCCGCGCGAGCACGTCGCCCGGCGACAGCGCCCCGACCTGCACGCCGGCGCGGTAGAAGGCGACCTGGTTGCCCGCATCGAGCGCCGACAGCCAGTAGCCGAAGTAGTTGACCCCGAGCGGGAACAGCGCCGGGTCGGCGGTGAAGTGGAGCGAATAGGGGGTGGTGTGGAAGGCGGCGGCGTACTTGCCGGCCCCGCCCGCCCCGCCATAGCGGTCGGCGCTGTTGATCCGGACCGCGCTGTAGGTCGCGGCGATCGCGCCACCGGTGCCGAAGTCGGTGGTGAAGCTCGCCCCGCTTGTCCGCCCGTCGAACGTCTCGACGCCGACGGTGGTGAAGGTCGCCGTCGTGTGCTCGACCCCCGACGCCTCGTAGTTGAGGAAGAACACGTCGGCATGGGCCGTCGCCGCGATCCCCGCCGCGATGATCGCCGCCGCCAACCTTGCCGTTCCGACCACGTCGCCCTCCCACCGTCTCGCCAGGATAACGACGCGGCGGCGGCGGGCTTTAGCCGGCGAGACAGGCGTCGATCGCGTCGCGGCGGACGATGCCGATCCGCCGCTCGATCGTCCGCGCATGGCGGCGGACCTTGCCGCGGAGGTCGGCGGCGTCGCGCTTGATCGGCTGCGGCAGGATCGCGGCGAGTTTGGCCGCTTCATCGGGGGTCAGGCGAGCGGCAGACGTGTCGAAGTAATGGTGCGCCGCCGCCTCGACGCCATAGATGCCGGGCCCCAGCTCGGCGAGGTTGAGGTAGACCTCCATGATCCGCCGCTTCCCCCACAGCGCCTCGATCAGGACGGTGAAGTACGCCTCGAGCCCCTTGCGCAGGTACGATCGCCCCGGCCAGAGGAAGGCGTTCTTCGCCGTCTGCTGCGAGATGGTCGAGCCGCCGCGCAGCCCGGTCGACGTGGCGTTGCGCGCCGCCGCCCGTTCGATCGCCGCGAGATCGAAGCCGTGGTGCTGGCAGAAGGTCGAGTCCTCGGCCCCGATCACCGCGCGCGGCATCGCCGGGTTGATTTGGTCGAGGCTGACCCAGCGGCGCTCGACATGCTCGCCGGCGACCATGTCGCGGATCATCGGTGCCGTCACCGGCGGGTCGATCCAGCGGTAGGCGAGCGCCCACGTCACCGCGATCAGCGCCGCGACGACGACCACCGTCACCAGCTTGCCGAGCAGCCAGCCGAGCCCGCGGACCATTACCCCTCCGATCGCGCCTAGTGGGCGGGCGGCTCGTTCCCCGTCAAGGCGGCGATGACGGCGGTCGCCGCCGTGACGCCGCTGGCGTAGGCCCCATGCGCCGTGCCGACGTCGTCGAGCGCGCAGGCTTCGCCGGCGAGGAAGATTCGACCGGCGATCGGCACCGCCAGCGCGCGCCGGCCGTCGCGGCGACCCGGGCGGGCATAGCTCCATGCCCCGCCGACATACGGCTCGGCCGACCAGCGGCTGACGGCAAGCGGCCGCAGCCGCGCGCGCCAGCTCGACCCGAGCAGGCCGACCAGCTCATCGACCATCGCCGCGACGGTCGCCGCCTCGCCGGCCGCTTCGAGGTCGACGGCGTAGGGTCCGCCGAAGTAGCTCTCGATCACTCGCCAGCCGAACGGCCGCAGCCGGTGGCTCGCCGAGCACAGCGCGCGCGGGTGGCCGCGGAGATGACCGTCGACCGGGAACTCGGTCGGGCCGTCGACGGCGAGGAAGACCTTGCCGACATGGCCGAGCGGCAGGTCGGCGGCGGCGGCGCGATGATCGCGGATGTCCGGCGCGAAGGCGATGTCCGCCAGCGCCGCAGTCGACACGGTGACGACGGCGCACCGCGCCTCGACGATTCCGCCGCCGGTGGTCACGCGGACGCCGTCGCCCGCCAGCGCCACCGCCCTGACCGGCGTCGACAGCCGGAGGTCGAGCCCCGTCGACGCACGCGCCACGGCGGTGCCGTAGCCCTCGCGGACGCGCCAGTTGTTATCGGAGGCGGCAGCGTCGAAGGCGGCGTGGTCGTGGAGCGACACCGCCTGCGCCTCGGCCCCGTCGAGATAGCCGACGACAGCGTCGATCGCGCCGGCCCACTCGCCCGCCGCCGGCAGCGCCTCGCCGAGCGGTACGTCGGGCAGGCGCGCACGGCGTTCGACCTCGGCATCGAACGCGGCGAAGGCGCGGCCGAACGCCGCCTGGTCGGCGGCCGGGAAACCGAGATCGCGCCACTGCCGGTCCCAGCGCGCAGGAGAGCGTTCGACCGTCAGCCCCGCGTCTTCGGCGATCGCCGTCCACGGATTGCGCTCGCCGGAATGGAGCCAGCCGCAGCCGAGATCGAGGGCATGGCCATCACGAACGACGGTGTGCGCCCGCCCGCCGACGCGGTCCGCCGCCTCGAGGACGACGATACGCGCGCCGCCGGCGCGAAGGTGCCGGGCCGCGGCGATCCCCGCCGTGCCGGCCCCGACGACGACCGCGTCGAGGCTCAGGCGGGTTCGGGGAGCAGGCGGCGCTCGCCGGCGAGGCTGCGCATCGCGCGCTGCAGCTTGTCGAAGGCGCGGACCTCGATCTGACGGACGCGCTCGCGGCTGATGCCGTACTGCTGCGACAGTTCCTCGAGCGTCTCGGGCTCGTCGACGAGGCGACGCTGCGTCAGGATGTGCTTCTCGCGGTCGTTGAGATCGCCCATCGCGTCGACCAGCAGCGTATGGCGCTGGCTCTTCTCCTGCTCGCCGGCGACGATCTCGTCCTGCAACGGACCGGTGTCGGTCAGCCAGTCCTGCCACTCGCCCTCGCCCTCTTCGCGCAGCGGCGCGTTGAGGCTGGTGTCGCCGCCCATCGCCATGCGGCGGTTCATGCTAACGACCTCGCCCTCGGTCACTCCGAGCGTCGTCGCGATCTTGGTGACGTCGGCCGGGCGCATGTCGCCGTCCTCCATCGCGTTGATCTTGCCCTTCATCCGGCGAAGGTTGAAGAACAGCTTCTTCTGGTTGGCCGTCGTGCCGATCTTGACCAGCGACCAGCTGCGCAGGATGAATTCCTGGATCGATGCGCGAATCCACCACATCGCGTAGGTCGCGAGGCGGAAGCCGCGGTCGGCGTCGAACTTCTTGACGCCCTGCATCAGCCCGATGTTGCCTTCGCTGATGAGTTCGGCGACCGGCAGGCCGTAGCCGCGGTAGCCCATCGCGATCTTTGCGACGAGGCGGAGGTGGCTCGTCACCAGCTTGGCGGCGGCCTCGGGATCCTGGTGCTCCTGCCAGCGCTTGGCGAGCATATACTCCTGCTCGGGGGCGAGGAGGGGAAACTTGCGGATCTCGGACAGGTAGCGATTGAGTCCGGCCTCACCACCCATGGACGGGATCGAGGTCTTGGCGGGTAGGTTGGCGGCCATTCTGGCTCCCTTCATCCGGTCGTCGAAACTGAAAGACGACCGATTAAGTCCACTATATCGCGCTGCAGTGCGGAATGGAACGAAAGTTTTTCTTTGGTGGCCGGATGAACGAACCCCAGCGTCGCGGCGTGAAGTGCCTGGCGGGCGAAACCAAGCTCGTTAAGAACGGGCCGCAGCGCCGCCGGGGTCCGGCCATAGACGGGGTCGCCGAGCAGGGCGTGACCAATTGACGCCATGTGCACCCTGATCTGGTGGGTCCGTCCCGTTTCGAGGCGACACTCGATCTTCGACGCGCCGGCAAGTTCGGTTACAGTCTGATAGTGGGTGACCGCATGCTTGCCGCGCCCGTCGGCGACGATCGCCATCTTCTGACGGTTGGCCGAGGAACGCGCCAGCGCGCCGGTAACCGTCGCTGCCGCCGGCACCGGCGCCCCGGCGACGACGGCTATGTACATCCGCTCGACGCTATGCGCCGCGAACTGCCGCGACAGCGCCTCGTGCGCGGGATCGGTCTTGGCGACCACGAGGAGGCCCGACGTGTCCTTGTCGATGCGGTGGACGATCCCCGGCCGCGCGACGCCGCCGATGCCCGACAGCCGCCCGGCGCAGTGGTGGAGGAGCGCGTTGACCAGCGTCCCGTCGAGGTTGCCGGCGGCGGGATGGACGACCAGCCCGGCTGGCTTGTCGACGACGAGGAGGTGATCGTCCTCGAAGACGATGTCGAGCGGGATGTCCTGCGGCGCGGCGTCGGCGGCAACCGGAGCGGGAATGACGATGGTCAGCGTGTCGCCGGCGGCGACCTTGCGCGCCGGGTCGCGCGGATGGGGACCGACCGCGCTGGCGACATGCCCCTGGCCGATCAGCGCCTTGACGCGTTCGCGCGACAGCGTCGGAACGAGCGCGGCGAGGGCGCGGTCGATCCGCCACCCCGCCATCGCCGGTGCGACGGTGACGACCGTGGTCCCCGCAGTCGACAATTCTTCCCCCATCGCCTAGCCGATGTCGGGATGACGATCGCGATTACAACCGCTGCCCTCGCCGCGATCCGCGCCGACGCCGCGGCGGCCGGCCCGGACGAGGCCTGCGGCATCATCGTCGGCCGGGACGACGCGATCACCGCCGCCATCCCGGCCGCCAATGTCGCGGCCGACCCGCGGCGGGCGTTCGAGATCGATCCGGCCACGCTGCTCCGCGTCCACCGGACCAGCCGGTCGGATGGTGTGGCGGTCCTCGGCTGGTACCATTCGCATCCCGACGGCGTCGGCCGGCCGTCGGCGACCGACGCAGCGCGGGCGGCGGCGGACGGCAAGCTGTGGCTGATCGCGGCGGCCGGACCTGCCG